>JAYUBA010001300.1:0-10942 GCA_043741075.1 Frigoriglobus sp. | reverse complement strand
CGACGGCGAAGGTGTGGGACGCGAAGACGGGTGCCGAGGTGCTCACCCTCAAGGGGCACACGGACAGGGTGAGTTCCGCGTCGTTCAGCGCGGACGGTTCGCGGATCGTCACGGGCAGTGATGACACGACGGCGAAGGTGTGGGACGCGAAGACGGGTGCCGAGGTGCTCACCCTCAAGGGGCACACGAGCGGCGTAATGTCCGCGTCGTTCAGCGCGGACGGTTCGCGGATCGTCACGGGCAGTGGTGACGGGACGGCGAAGGTGTGGGACGCGAAGACGGGTGCGGAGGTGCTCACCCTCAAGGGGCACGCGGGTTTCGTGTATTCCGCGTCGTTCAGTGTGGACGGTTCGCGGATCGTGACGGGCAGTGAGGACAAGACGGCGAAGGTGTGGGACGCGGCGCCGCTTGATCGCGAGTTTCAACCGAAGGAAGTGGCCCCGCCCCCGCGACCCGTCAACCGCTGACACGCGCCCGCTCGTTCGCCTTTGAAGAGGAAGAGAACACGACATGGCCCGCCGCGCCCTCGCCGATACCATCCGCCTCGCGCTCGCGGAGGGTACGCCCGCCCGACTCGCGCGGGCGCTCGAACACTGGGACGACAAGGAACTCACGCTCGCGGACGCCGAAGGGCTGGTCGCGGTACTCGCGGAAATCACCGACGTGGAACCGCTCGTCGTGGACCACGACGGGGAGAACTTCCTCGACCACCTCGCGCGGCTGTTCCAGAGTGACGCGGCCGACGACGCCACGCTCGCACTGCGCGACCGCGGGCTGCCGCAACTGGCCCGCCTGTTCGACGCGGCGATGGCGGTCCCCGACTGCCCGGCCGCCCCGCTCCTGACGGTCTGCACCGCGTTCGCGCTGTACTCGTACCGACCCGGCGTCGGGCGGGTGGCCGCGGCCGTTCGGCGGTTCCCGGACGAGGACATGTGGGAGGTCGTGTTCGGGCTGTACGCCGAGGAGAACCACCCGCACGGCCCCGAACTGGCGATCCGGCTCCGCGACCCGCTGCCGGCCGGCTTCGCCGCGGTCGCACTCCTCGACCTGTCGAACGCCCTCGCGCGCCAGGGCCGGCTGACCGCCCACCCGTTCGACACGCCGGCCGGGCGCGAGCGGCTCGGAGCGTGGCTCGCCGACCCGGACGCCGCCCCGTTCGGTTGCGCGCCCGCCGCCGCGGAGGCGCTGACGTTCATCGACCCGCCAACGGAGGAACCGCGATGAGCCAAGTTCGCGCGAGGGGGTCCGATCCACCCAGGTGTTCGTCTTCGACTCACCGACGACCGTGCGCGTTCTCACCCGCGCGGACGAGCTGACCGCCGAACCGGTTGTGCCCGGTTTCCGGATGCCGGCGGCCGACCTCTTCCCCCTTTCGGAGCCGCACGTATGACCCTCGACGGGTTCTGGGAACACATTCAGAAGTGCAAGCGCAAAGACCCCGAGGCGCACGCGGAGCGGCTGGAAGCGCGGCTCTCCAAGTTGAAGCCGGACGACATTCTCGACTTCGGCCACTGGTGGCACCGGATGATGTGCGAGGCGTACAACCGGAACCTGTGGGGCGCCGCGTACCTCATCAACGGCGGTTGCTCCAACGACGGGTTCGAGTACTTCTGCCGGTGGCTCATCCTGCGAGGGCGGGACGTGTTCCAAGCCGCGGTGACCGACCCCGACACGCTCGCGGCCTTGCGCGTCGAGCCGGACGAAGCGGAGTGCGAGTGCTACCCGACCCTGGTCGCGTGGTTCGCAGCGACCAAGACGAAGGAGAACGACGCCGGGTACGACGCGTACAACGCGGCGGAACAGGCCCGGCACCCCGGGCGCCGGCCGTACCCGGACCTGGGCGACGGGTGGGACTTCGACGACGACGCGGAGATGCGGAAGCGCCTGCCGCGGCTGTCGGCGCTTTACATGGACCGCGAAGGTGGGGAAGATGACGACGAGTGACCCGCGACGCGTACACTTTCGAGGTGCGTGATGGACTGGAAACCGTTCTGGAAGACCGTTGAAGAGTCGTACCGCCCGGACCCGATCGACCACTTCGAGGCGCTGAAGGGTCGGCTGAGCGAACTGACGTGGAACGAGGTGATCGAGTTCCAGGCGCGGTTCGACGAAGCCATCGCGTCCGCCAACCTCATCGACTTGTGGGGTGCCGCGTACCTCATCAACGGGGGCTGTTCGGACGACGGGTTCCGCGACTTCCGCGTGTGGCTCGTCGGGCGCGGGCGGCACGCCTACGAACACGCGCTCCGCGCCCCCGATTCGCTCGCGGACGTGCTCGACGGCGACCCGGTGGACGGCTTCGGCCTCGACGCCGCCGCCGTGCGCGTGTACGAGGAGAAGACCGGGATGAGCGACTTCTACGACCGGCTCGACCGCGCGGAGCGGGACGCGCCGCCGCCCCCGCCCGAAGGCACCGACTGGGACTTCGACGACGAGGCGGAACTGCGCAAGCGGTTCCCGAAGCTGTGTCACCTGTACCTGATTCCCGCCGACGAGAAGGAGGAGGAGACGTGATCCAGGCACTTCAGCCGGCCGTGGACGACGGCGAGTTGTACGAGATCGTCAACGGGAAGAGGGTCGCGAAGCTCATGGGTACTTACGAGAACGTGCTGGCCGGTGTGCTGTTTAGCGAACTGTGCAATCATGTGAACGCGAACCGGTTGGGGCGCGCCACAATCGAGGTTCTGTTCGACCTGCCCAACGTGGACAACAACCGCCGCCCGGACGTGGCCTTCGTCTCGTTTGCCCGATGGCCGCAGAACCGCCGGCCGCCCCGCGCCAACGCTTGGCCCGTCGTCCCCGAACTCGCCGCCGAGGTGGTCAGCCCGACCGACGACGTGGACGACGTGATGGAGAAGGTCGAGGAATACTTCCGCGCCGGAGTGCGGGTCGTGTGGCTCGTCCTTCCGCGTCAGGAACGGGTGTACGTCTACGCCTCCCCGACGGAGGTACGCATCCTTGCTCGCGGCGACGAACTGACCGGTGACCCGGTCGTGCCGGGCTTCCGGCTGGCTGTCAACGACCTGTTCCCGCCCCCCGATGAGCCGGACGAAGCCCAAGGTGCCGGGCCGTGAGTGCGAGCTTCAAGGATCACTTCTCCGGGCACGCCGCGAACTACCGCGCGTTCCGGCCGACGTACCCGCCGGGGCTGTTCGCGTTCCTCGCGTCGGTCGCGCCCGGTCGCGAACTCGCGTGGGACTGTGGCACCGGAAGCGGGCAGGCCGCGGTTCCGCTCGCCGAGCACTTCGCACGCGTGTTCGCCACCGACGCCAGCGCCGAGCAGATCGCCAACGCGGAGCCGCACGCGAAGGTCGAATACGCCGTCGCGCCCGCGGAGAAGTGCCCGCTCCCGGACGCGAGCGCCGACCTGATCACCGTCGCGCAGGCGCTGCACTGGTTCGACCACGACCGCTTCTACGCGGAGGTGCGGCGCGTGTGTAAACCGGGCGCGGTGCTCGCCGCGACGTGCTACTCCGCGCCGGGCGTCGGGTCGGACGTGGACCCGATCCTGCGGCGCTGGGAAGACTTCATCCGCCCGTACTGGACGCCGGAGCGCGCGTGGGTGGACGCGGGTTACGCGACCATCCCGTTCCCGTTCGCCGAACTCGCCGCCCCGCGCTTCAAAGTGGCGGTCGCGTCGTCGCTGGCGCAGTTCGTCGGTTACCTCGGCACGTGGTCGGCGACGAAGCGGTATGTGAAGGCGCACGGTTCCGACCCGTTGGAGCGGTTCTTGCCGGAGTTCGCCGCCGCGTGGGGCGACCCTTCGACCGCGCGCACGCTGCGGTGGGAACTGGCCGTGCGCCTCGGCCGCGTCGGCCCGGCATGATCCGTTTCGGACGCGACCCCGAAGCGGTGCTAGGATGTGGGTACTCCCCGCACGTCCGAGTGGTGCCCATGTCCGACTTTTCGGAACCGACCGCAATTCGCCCGGCCGAGCCACTCGGGGCGACGGTCGCGCGCCCCGCGCCGAGCGCGACCGACGAGACGCTCGTCCGCGACACGCACGCGGCACCGCAGCCGATCGTGTCGTCCGGTTCCGCCGGCTTCGCCGAAGAAACCCGCCGGCTCCTCCGCAAGCGATTAATGGTGACGCACGGCGCGATCGGTTGTGCGACCGGGGTGATCGCACTCTGCGGCCTGACGGGAATCGCCGCGCTGCCGGCCGAAGCGGGGCTGGGCCGGTGGGCCGTCGGCCTGCCGCTGCTCGCGTTCGGGCAGAGCCTCGCGGGGTTGGTCTTCATCCTCCGGCACCCGGACGCGGACCTCGGCGCGCTGCGCGTCGTCGAGGTGAGTCAGTTCACGATGATCGCGCTGGCCGGGGGCGTCGGCCGGTTCCTCGTGCTGTACGCGGGTGCCGCCGAATCGCCCGACCCGCGCTACCACGAACTGCTCTACCGGTTCGACGCCGTCGTCACCAACTACCCGATCGTCTTCGCCATCATCCTGTACGGCGTGATGATCCCGAACACGCGCCGCCGCAGCCTGATCGGGGCCGGGTTGTTGGTACTGGTCCCGATCGTCGCGACCGCGCTGGCCGCGGCGCTCAACCCCGCCGTGCGGCCGGCGCTCCCGGTGGTCCTCCCCGTGAGTGTGGTGCCGCTGTTCATGGCCGGGGTGATCGCGGTGTTCAGCGCGACGCGCTCGAACGCCCTCCAGCGGCAGGCGTTCGACGCCAAGCGCGAGGCGCAGCAACTCGGCGCGTACACGCTGAAGAAGAAGCTCGGCGAGGGCGGAATGGGCGAGGTGTGGCTCGCCGAACACCGCCTGCTGAAGCGGCCGTGCGCGGTGAAGTTCATCCGCGCCGAACTGGCCGCCGAGCCGTCCACCGCGGCGCGGTTCGAGCGCGAGGTCCGCGCCGTCACCACGCTCACGCACTTCAACACGGTGCGCGTCTACGACTACGGGCGGAGCGACGACGGCTCGTTCTTCTATGTGATGGAGTACCTCGACGGCCCGACGCTCGACGGCCTGGTGAAGGACCGCGGGCCGCTCGCGCCGGGCCGCGCCGTGTACCTGCTCCGCCAGTTGTGCGGGGCGCTCGCGGAGGCGCACGCGAGTGGCATGGTCCACCGCGACCTGAAGCCGGGGAACATCCTCGTCGCCTCACTCGGCGGGCAGAAGGACGTGGCGAAGTTGCTCGACTTCGGGCTGGTGCAGGACCACAGCGCGACCGCGAGCGACGACCGCATCACGCGCGCCGGCACGGTGCTGGGCACGCCGAGCTACATGTGCCCGGAGCAGGCCGCGGGCGAGTCGGTCGATCCGCGCGGCGACCTCTACAGCCTCGGCGCGGTCGCGTTCTTCACGCTCGCCGGTCGCCCGCCGTTCGAGGGCGCGAGCGTGGGGAAGTTGCTCACCGCGCACCTCACGCAGACCGCGCCGGATGTGTCCACCCTTCGCGCGGAAGTGCCGGCCGACCTCGCCGCGGTGGTCGCGAAGTGTCTGGCGAAAGACCCGAAGGAGCGGTTACAGTCCGCGACCGAACTGGACGCCGCGCTCGCCGCGTGTGCGTGTAGCACGGACTGGAACGCGGCCGTCGCGGCGCAGTGGTGGGCACCATCGACCGGCGCGACGCCCACGCCCACGAACGAAGTCACCGAGACGATGATCCGTTCATGACGACATTTCTGGCACTGGAAACGAGCTGCGACGAGACGGCCGCGGCGGTGTTCACCGACGACCTCGCGGTGCTGTCGAGTGTGGTCGCGTCGCAAACGGACCTGCACGCCCGGTTCGGCGGGGTGGTGCCGGAGATCGCGTCGCGCGCGCACCTCCGCAACCTGCTCCCGGTCGTGGACGAAGCACTCGCGCGCGCGAACGTGACGCTGACGGACATCGGCTGTGTCGCGGTTCACAACACGCCGGGTCTGGTCGGGGCGCTGCTCGTCGGCGTGAGCGCGGCGAAGGCGTTCGCGCTAGGGTTGGGCGTGCCGCTGGTCGCGGTGAACCACGTCGCGAGCCACATCTACGCGTGCCGGCTCGCGGCGGGGCGCGACATCTTCCCGTGCGTCGGGCTGGTCGTCAGCGGCGGGCACACGGCCCTCTTCCGCTGTGACACCGCGCTGTCACTCGACCTGCTCGGCGGCACCCGCGACGACGCCGCGGGCGAAGCGTTCGACAAGGTCGCGGCGATCCTCGGTCTGGGCTTCCCCGGCGGGCCGGCGGTCGAGCGCGAGGCCGCGGCCGGTGACCCGAAGGCGTTCCGCTTCCCGCGCCCGTTCATCGGCGACGGCCGGCTGGAGTTCAGCTTCAGCGGGCTGAAAACGGCGGTGCTGTACGCGTGCCACGGGCAGGACGTGAAGAAGGCGGCCCCGCCACCCGCGGGCAAAGCGCGGGCCGACCTCGCCGCGAGCTTCCAGGCCGCGGTGGTGGACGTGCTGGCGACGAAGTGCAAGCAGGCGCTCCGCACGACCGGCCTGACGCGGCTCGCGGTCGGTGGCGGGGTGAGCGCGAACGAGTCGCTCCGCGCGGCGCTCGAAGCCATGTGTGCGAAGGAGGGGGCGGAACTGTTCATCCCGCCGCTGTCGCTGTGTACAGATAACGCGGTGATGGCCGCGCTGGCGGTGGAGAAGTGGAAGCGCGGCGAGTTCGCCCCGCCGGACTTGGACGCCGAGCCGAACTGGCTGTGAAACGAAGTCGGCCGGGGTGAACCCGACCGCTCGCCGTTCCACGCCGCCGCTTACGCCTTCGGCTTCTCGGCCGCTGGGGCCGCGGGTGGCTTCGCCTTCTTGTCGGCCGCCTTCTTGACCCGGTAAGCGTCGCGGTCCTTCTTGACCTGCTCGACTCGCGCCTTCTCCACGACGGCCATCTTTTCCAGCTCGACGTTCAGTTGCTCGCGCTGCTCCTTCGGCAGGTACGCGCCCGGCCCGAGCCGGTCCTCGTACCGCTTCCGCCGCTTCTCGGTCAGTTTCCGCTTGTCGGTCGCTGGGTTGCCCATGATCGGCTCCGTGACTGTGCTACAACAGTGATTCACTCTAAGGTATCGGTTGGGAAGCGAACGGCGAGGGCGGGGCGGTGATGGACGCGGAGACGTTCCGGCAGTTGCTCGCCCCCGCGGGGCAAGCCGCCCTCGCGGGCGCGTCCGCGCTCGCCCCCACCGAGGCCGCGTTCCTCGCGTGCTTCGAGACGCTCCGCAAGCACCATTCTCAGACGCTCGCGAAAGCTGCTCTCGAAACCACCCTTCTGCGAATCAAGGCACGCGACAAGTTCGCCGACGCGGACCGCATGTACTTCACGCGCGAAGCGCTCGAGCAGGCGACGAGCGGCGCGGTCGCGCGGCACCGGGCGAAGCGGTTCGCCGGGTTCGGGCACGTCGCGGACCTGTGCTGCGGGATCGGCGGCGACGCGCTCGCCCTCGCCGCGGCCGGGCTGACCGTCGAAGCGATTGACACCGACCCGCTCCGCGCCGCGATGACGGCAGCGAACGCGGCGGCGCTGGGCGTCGCGGACCGCGTGCGGTGCCACACCGGCGACGCGCTCGCGCTACCGCTACCGGGTGTGAAGGCCGCGTTCGCGGACCCGTCCCGCCGCGCCGACGGGCGCCGCTACCTCGACCCCGAAGACTACACGCCGCCGCTGTCGGCGCTTCGTGCCCGGTGGGCGGCCGGCTTCCCGCTCGCGGTGAAGATCGCGCCCGGCGTGTCGCAATCCGACCTGCGCGCGACCGACTCTGAGGCGGAGTTCGTGTCGCTCAGCGGCGAGTTGAAGGAGTGCGTGATGTGGTTCGGCCCGCTGCGAACCGTCGCCCGCCGCGCAACGATACTTCCGTCTGCTGACACGCTCTTCGCGGACGTGCCGCAGGAACCGCGACCGCTGACAGAAGTCGGCGCGCTGCTGTACGACCCGGACCCGGCCGTCACGCGTGCCGGGCTGGTTCACGACCTCGCGGAGCGCCTCGACGCGCACCCGATCGACCACCAGGTTCAGCTCCTCACGTCCGAACGGCACGCCCCGACGCCGTTCGCGACCGCGTTCGCGGTGGAGCACGCGGCCCCGTTCCACATCGAGTTGCTGCGCGACTACCTGCGGCAGCGGCACGTCGGCCGCGTCACGGTCATCAAGCGCGGCTCGCCCGCGGACGCCGACGGCCTGCTGCGCAACCTGAAGCTCGACGGCCCGCACCACCGCACGCTGTTCCTCACCCGCACCGACGGCGCGCACGCGATGATCGTGTGCGACCGGTTGGGTTGAGGTTGACTCCCCGCGGGTCGCACGCCATACCGCCGGCCGAAGCCGTCCGACAGTCACGCAGAGGGGGTGTGTCATGCTCCGCGTGGGCGCATTGATGGGGGTGTTCGTTATGGCGACGATGGTGATGGCCGACCCGCCGGCCGCGGCACCGCCGGCGTCCGACCTGGACAAACTGCAAGGGTACTGGAAGCCGCTGCAGTGCGACTACGAGGGCAAGGCCCAGATGCCGACCGACCTGATGAAGCAGGTGACGGTCGTCTTCGACAAGACCGAGTACCACCTGTACTTCAAGGACAAGGAGCCGGACAAGGCTGGCAAGGCGGTGATCCTCCGGCTGGCGCTGGCGACCATCGCGCTGGACCCGAGTACCGGCCCGAAGTCGATCGCGCTCGAGTTCGCCGACGGCCCGCTGAAGGGCAAGAAGAGCCACGGCATCTACGAGCTGGCCGGCAACCAACTGAAGGTGTGCTACGGCTCGGTGGACAAGCCGAAGCCGACCAAGTTCGAGTCGCCGGCCGGCAGCGGGTACTTCCTCGAAACCTGGGTGCGGCAGGTGAAGTGAGGGCGCAGACCCCCCCCTCCCTACAGGGAGGGGAGCAAAACCATTTACGCGCGTTGAACGAATCGAGCGCGCGTAACGCAAACGGATCGAACTCCCCCCTCCCTGCAGGGAGGGGGTTGGGGGGTGGGTTCTTGAACATGTACAATTCCCCTGGCCCGAACCCGGCACTGCGCCGGGGTGTCCTGCGGGCATGACCACTCTCGTCGTAGAAAGCGCGCCGGCCGCCGTCATGGACGCTCACACGCTCGACCTGCTCGGCTTCGACAAGCTCCGCGAACTGCTCGCCGGCTATACCGCGTCGTCGCTCGGCGGCGACCTCGCCCGCCAGATCGAACCGTCCACCGACGCCGAGACGATCCGCAAGGAGATCGCGCTCGTCACCGAGATGGTGACGGCCCTGGGGCTGAACCAGGCGCCGCCGTTCGGCGGGCTGCACGACGTGCGGCTCATCGCCCGCCGCGCCGCCATCGGCACCATGCTCAGCGCCGACCAACTCATCGAAGTGGCCGAAGCCCTCAACTGCACCGGCGCGATGTACCGCTACCGGATGCGGCTCGCGGAACACCTCGCCGGCCTCATCGACCACCTCTCCGGTATCGAAGACCTCGGCACGGTCGGCAAGTCCATCGGCGGGTGCATCGACGGCCGCGGGCACGTCCTCGACATGGCGAGTCGCGACCTCGCCGCCGTCCGCCAGAAGCTCTACGACCTCGACGAGAAGGTGAAGGCCGAGATCCGCCGCCTACTCCGCGACCCGGAGTTGCGCAAGGTTCTCAGCTACCCGAACGCCACCGTTCACGGCGACCACTACGTGCTCCCGGTTTCGGTGAACTACCGGCACAAGGTTCCGGGCGTCGTCCACCGCGTCAGCGGCACCGGCGAGACGCTGTTCGTGGAACCGGCGAGCATCGCGGGGCTGAGCGCGGATCGCGTGCAACTGAAGGCGGACGAGAACCGCGAGGTGAACCGCGTCCTCCGCCGGCTGAGTAGCGAAGTCGGCCGCGTCGCGAAGCCACTGGTGTACGCGCTGGACGCGATCGCGAAGCTCGACCTCGTCACCGCGAAGGCCCGCTACGCCCGCGACTTCGACATGTACCCGCCGGACGTGAACACCGAAGGCCGCCTCTGGCTCCGCGGCGCGCGACACCCACTTTTGGAAGCGCTTTTCCGCAACAAGCCGGCGAGTGGCGAACCACCCCCGCCGGATACGGAGCGAGTGGCCCGCAAGGTTGTGCCTATCGACATGCGGCTCGGCATCGGGTTTAACTTGCTCGTCATCACGGGGCCGAACACCGGCGGGAAGACGGTCACGCTGAAGACGACCGGTCTGCTGTGCCTGATGGCGCAGTGCGGGATGCACCTGCCCGCGGGCGAAGGCAGCCTGGTGCCGGTGTTCCGCCACATCCTCTCGGACATCGGCGACGAACAGAGCCTCGAACAGTCGCTCAGCACCTTCAGTTCGCACATCTCGCGCATCGCGTCCATCTTCAAGGTCGCGGACGGCCAAAGTCTGATCCTCCTGGACGAACTCGGAGCCGGCACCGACCCGACCGAAGGCGCGGCGCTCGGCCGGGCGATCCTCGATCAACTCGACACGGTCGGGTGCCGCGCGATCGTGACCACGCACCTCGGCGACCTGAAGACGTACGCGTTCAACAACGACCGCGCCGAGAACGGAGCGGTGGAGTTCGACGTGGAGTCGATGCGGCCGACGTACCGCCTGCACATCGGCCAGTTCGGGATGAGCAACGCGCTGAAGATCGCCCGCCGTCTGAAGCTGCCGAAGGAACTGCTCCGCAAGGCGCGCCACTACCTCAAGAGGCGTGCGGGCAAGACCGGCGAACTCGCCCGGCTTCAGGAGTTGCGGCTGGAGGCGGAGCAGGCGAAGGTGGACGCGCTGACGGCGCGCCACGAGGCGGACCGCGAGAAGGAGTTGCTCGCCCGCGAGCGCGGCGCGGTCGCGAAGGAGGCCGCGGACCGGGCCGCACTCACCGAACTCCGGTCCACGCTGAAGGCCGGCACCGTGGTGACCGTACAGCGCTTCGGCTCGACGGGTAAAGTCGTGAAGGTGGACGCGAAGAAGCAGACCGTGACGGTGAGCGTCGGCATCGGTCAGTGGGAAGTGCCGTTCGAGGAGATCTTCCCCACGACGTAACCGGAGCGGGGGGCGTAAGCCCCCTGTGCCTTGCC
>JAYUBA010001299.1:0-10944 GCA_043741075.1 Frigoriglobus sp. | reverse complement strand
GGCTGTTTGAATGACGGACGCGCGCGCGTCACGCCGCCGCCCGGATCGTTGACTCACCTCTTCCGTACAACGACTGAACCGACGCTCTGGAGGAAACTGAAGACGTGACCACCCGGACCGATCCCCGCGACCCCGAACCACGCGACCCGAACCGCCGCCGCGCCCTCACCAACATCGGCGGGGCGATCGACACCGAGGGCGATCAGGCCGACGCGGGCCGACTCGCCCGCGCGCTGGCCGTCCCGCCGGCCACCGACGCCGACGACGAACCGGCCCGCTCGCACGTCCACGGGTTCCACACCTACCCCGCGCGCATGCACCCGGTGACGGCCGCCCGGCTCGTGTCCGCGTTCGTCCCGCCGTTCGGGCGCGTGCTCGACCCGTTCTGCGGCTCCGGCACGGTGCTGGTCGAGGCGCTGATCGCGGGGCGCGGCGCGACCGGCACCGACCTGAACCCGATCGCGGTGCGGCTGGCCGCGTGCAAGACGCGCCCGCGCACGCCCGCGGAACTGGCCCACTTCATCGAGCGCGCCGGGGATGTCGCGACGTACGCCGACACCCGCCGCAAGGGGAAGTCCGGGGCGAGCCGGCGGTTCCCGCCCGAAGACATGGAACTGTTCGAGCCGCACGTCCTGCTCGAAATCGACTCGCTCCGCGCGAAGATCGCGACGCTTCAAAACGACACGGCCCAGCCCGATCTGCAACTGATCCTGTCGGCGGTGCTGGTGAAGTTGTCCCGCAAGGAGGGCGACACCGCGGCGGGGATCGGGCCGCGGCGCACGCGGGCCGGGTTCGCGGCGAAGCTGTTCGTGCAGAAGGCGGAAGACCTCGTCGCCCGCCTCACCGCGCTCGGTCGGTTGCTCCCGACCCCCGCGCAAACGGTGACCGTCCTTCAGGACGACGCGACCGTCCTCAAGAACCTGCCGCCCGACCCGGTGGCCGCGATCATCACGTCGCCGCCGTACGCGGCCACCTACGACTACCTCGCGCACCACGCGCTGCGCATGCGGTGGCTCGGCCTGGACGCGGCCCCGCTGGCGCACGGCGAAATCGGCTCGCGCGGGGCCTATGCGCGTCTGAAGCCGACGGCCGCGCGCGCCGCCTGGGCGAAGGAACTCGAACGCTTCTTCCGCGCCGCCGCCCGCGTGCTGCCGTCGGGCGGGCCGCTGGTGCTGATGATGGCCGATTCCGCGGTCGGGGACGTGGCGATTCGCTCGGACGAAGTTGTGGCGGAAGTGGGACGCGCGTGCGGGCTAATGCCGGCGGCGCGGGCGTCGCAGCCGCGCCCGCACTTCCACGGCCCGACGGCCGCGGCGTTCCGCGCCCGCCCGCGGTTCGAGCACGCGCTCTTGCTGCGAAAGGCGTGACGCGAACGCGAGTACGAGGCGAGCGAATCAACGAGACCGGCAGGGAGCGGGCCGGTGAGCACAACGAAGGGGGTTGGCCCGCTCCCTACCAGTCTCGTTTGAAGACTGCGCAGACTCAAGCGGTGCGAGACGGAGCAATGAGCCAAGGACTGGGAGGGTTCCTGTGGACGAAGCTTACTTCTGGGGAATCTTGGAGTACCGACTCTGCCGCGAGTTCGAGGGGATGACAGACCGGCACCTCCAATATATGTGGTGCGACGGCTTCACCCCGATGCAATACCTGCTCGATGACGCCGTACCACGAATCACCGGGCAGGCATGGATTTGCAACGGTTCGCATCAGGCCAAGTGGGAGTTCACCCTCTTCTTGCCGCATCCGGTCGGCTCGGTGGAGGCGATCGATTGGGCAACGTTGCTCCCACCGGAGAACGTTACTCGGTGGCTCGCCATCGACCAAGCCAGCGGGCGCATCCAGATCGAGCCTGCGGCAGCGGTTCCCGATTCCACCTGACGCGATTCCTCAACTGCTCGCGAGGATGTGCAAGATGTCGGCGTCCTTCACGACGTACGTCTTGCCTTCGATGCGGTTCAGGCCCTTCGCCTTCGCGTCCTTTTCAGAGTAGTGGCACGCGACGAAGTCGTTGAACCCGATCACGTTCACCCGCACGAACCGCTCGCTCAAGTCCTTGTGAATGCACCCGGCCGCTTCCACCGCCTCGCACGCCTTCGGGATCGACCACGTCCGGCACTCGTCCTCGCCCACCGTGAAGAACGCCTCGCGGCCCACCCCGTAGAACATCGCCCGGATCGTCGGCGCCCGGCGGAACTCCGTCACGCCCAGGTCGGCCATGAACGTCGCCCGGTCCTCGTCGCCCAGCGCGAGCAACTCCGTTTCCAGCTTCACCGGGGCTTGTACCGCGTGCGGTTCGAGCGCGAGCAGGTCCGCCGGGAGCGGGTCGTTGAAGCCGCTGTCGCCGCGGTTCACGAACGCGATCTCCGGCTTCAGCGTAAGCAGTTGGAAGCTCCGTAACGCCTTATCCTCCTCGTCGGTCAGGCCCAACGCCGACGCCGGCGTGCCGGCCTCGAACGCGGCGACCACCCGTTCGAGCAGCGCGAGTTCCGCCTCGTCCGCCTCGCGCTCCTTCGCCGGCTTGGCCTTCTTCAAACCCGCTCGGACCTTCGGGACGCGGTTCGACACCACTTCGAGGTCCGCGAACAGCAGCTCCTCGCGGAACTTCTTGAGCTGCTCCGCGAAGTCGGTGCGGGTGAAGCCGTCGAGCACGATGACCATGCCGTTGGCCTCGCGGATGACGCCCAACCGGCGGGCGTTGTCCTTCTGCTCGCCGATCATCAGCCCCGGCGTGTCGAGCACCGCGACCTTCGTGTACGTGGTCTTCTTCGGCTTGAGAACCGCCGCGATCTGGGCCAGCCGGTCGTCGGGCACGTCGGCCATCGCCGTCTGCCCCTGTTGCACCTTCGACGGGTCCGGCGTCTCGCCCGTGAGCCACTCGAACACCGTACTCTTGCCCGTCCCGGCGTACCCGACCAGACCCATTTTCATGGCGAACCCACCGCGCAGGTGAAGGAGAGAGGCGCACTGGCACCGTGAGAATAGCTTACGGATTCCCCAATGACGAATGCCCCACCAATGACGAAGGGAAGACGGGTATTCTGGCCCTCTCCCCTTGCGGGAGAGGGTGGCGAGGCTTTGCGAGCCGGGTGAGGGGTAGCCTCAGCGAGTGAAGACGGCTTCGCGCTGTCTGCTGAACTCAGCGCCCCCGCACCCGTCGGCGAAGCGCCGCCACCCTCTCCCGCAAGGGGAGAGGGCCAGAAGGAACCCACTTCCCTCGGTCATTAGTGGGTCGTTGGTGGGTCGTTCGTCAGTCCAGAGGGCGAATGCTCCCCGGCCCCGCTCACCTTCTGCTCGACCTTCGGGCGGCCCTTGTACTTGACGCCGCCGGCGCCCGAGACGCGGGCCGTCAGGTCATCGGCGGCCCACACGGTCGCCCGGCCCGCTCCAGAAATCTGCACGTCGGCGGAACTCGCCTTCAGCGCCGCGGCCTCGATCCCGCCGGCCCCGGAGAGGCGGAGCGTCAGCTTCTCGGTCGCCCCGGCCAAGTGTGCCGTCCCGGCCCCGCTCACGTTTACCGTCAGCGCTTTGCACGTCAGGTTGTTGATGTGCGCGTTGCCCGAACCGGACAGCTTCACGGTCAGGGCGTCCGCGTCCATCTTGTTGACCTTCACGTTCCCGGCGCCGGAGACGGTGATCGCGTCCAGCCGCGGCACCGTGAGCGTGTACGCGATCTTCGTCTTCGTGCGGAGGGTGGTGCGCGACTTGGTGCGGAGCGTGAGCGTCCCGCCGACCGTCTCCGTTTCGATCGCGGGCAGCACGTTGTCGTCGGCGGTGACGGAAAGCGCGGTCACCTCGCCGGGCACGATCGTCAGGTCGCCGACCCCGGACAGCGCGACCTCGGTCACGTCGCCGATGTCGCGCTCCTCGGTGGCCGGGGTGCCGGAACCGTCCACGGTCTCGCCATTCATGGCGACCGCGAGCAGCGCCCCGCAGCCGAGTGCGGAGGCGAACAGGACGAACTTGACGGCGCGGCGGAGCATGAGGCACCTGGGGAGTGAACCCGACGGCTCAGAACTCCGGCATCTTCCCGCCGCGGATGTCCCGCTTCCACTCTTCCTCGAGCGGCCAGGAGACCATGCAGGTGCCGAAGTCGGCCATGTGCTGGTACTTCGTCAGCCGGTCGATCGCATTTTGCAGAATCGCCGGATCCCTTCGGAACATCGGGCCGTGACTGGGCAGGAGGAACTCGGCGTCGTCGTCGCGGATGCGGGCGAGGGACGCGATGAAGTCCGGGATGCGCGAGCCGTGGTGCGCGTCGATGGCCCCGACGCACCCGTCCTTGTAGATGTTGTCGCCGCTGAACAGCAGGTTCCCGAGTCGGAAGCTGAGCTGGCCGGGCGTGTGGCCGGGCGTGTGCCACACCTTCAGCTTCAGCTTCCCGATCTTGATCTCGTCGCCCTCCTTCAGCCGCACGTCGATCTTGCACGGGGGCATCGGCATGTCGATGTTCTGCGCCGTGATGCGGGCGTACGTCTGGACCGTGTCGCCGGCTTCGAGTGCGGTCGCGGCGTTCGCGTGCGCGCCGGTCTTCGCCTTGAGCCGGTCGCGGGCAGACGCGAGCGCCTGCACGTGGTCCGCGTCCGCGTGGGTGGCGATCAGCATCTTGCACTTGGAGAGGGGGAAGTCGAGCTTGCGGATGAGTTCGATGACCTCGCCGAGGGTGTCGTCCTGGCCGACGTCGATGAGCGCCCACTCGGTGCCGCCGTCGAGGAGGTACAGGTTCACCCCGAACGACTGGGCGGCCTGGAGGTTCAGTTCGATCACGCCGGGGAACAGGTACTTCCGCTGGACCATGACCGCGCTCCGTGGTGGCAGTGCGTTCATCCTACCGCGGCGGGTGGGCGATTCAACCGACGCGGGCGGCAGTCGTCCTCTTGTAGTGCGGGCGTCCCGCCCGCTCTCCGCGATGCCAGCGGGACGCCCGCACTACAAAAAAAGGCGCGCCGCGTGGTCATCGCGTGGCCGGGCGCGGTCAGTCGGCGCGCACCGACACGCCACGCGCGGGCCGAAGCGCGGCGAAATCGTGCGGAAACGGCCGCCTTCGGCCCGCGGCACCGCGGTTGCAATGGCCTACACGCCACCGATCACCGCCAACCGGGAACTTCACGCCATGCCAAGCCGCCGCGCGTTCACGCTGATCGAGCTGCTGGTGGTGATCGCGATCATCGCCATCCTGATCGGGCTGCTGCTACCCGCCGTGCAGAAGGTGCGCGAGGCCGCCGCCCGCATGAGCTGCCAGAACAATCTCAAGCAGATGGGGCTGGCCCTCCACGCCTACCACGACGCCAACCTGTACCTGCCTCCGGGCTTCACTGCCACCGCCGGGCCGGGCGGGGATGTCAGCCCCGGGTGGGGCTGGTCGTTCTACATCCTGCCGTACATCGAACAGGACAACTTGTACCGGTCGCAGACGAACCTCAACCAGCCGGTTACGGCTTCACCGCTACTCCGGCAAAAGGTCAAGACGTACATCTGCCCATCGGACCTCCAGACGGAGTTGTTTCAGGTGTACGGCCCCGGCGGTGCCCCGCTGTCGGGCGTCATGGCGGCTCCGTGTAGTTACGCCGCCTTCGTCGGCGGCGACGACACGGAGGTTGCGACCGGCGACGGGAGCGGGCGGTTCCACGGCTGCTTCTACCGGAACAGTAAGACCCGGCTCACCGACATTACGGACGGGACGAGCCACACGGGCTTCGTCGCGGAGCGGGCGTGCGGGATCACCCAGGGGACTTGGCCGGGTGCCCTGTCGGGAGCACGGATGCGACTGGGGGCGAAGAACCCGGCCTACGTCCTGAACCCGAACATGGACTACGACCCGGACCTGTTCGGGCTGATCCACTCGAACTGGATCAACGCCACCAACGACCAGTCGGACGACGGCGGGACGGACGACTCCTCCAGTTTCCACACCGGCGGGGCGAACCACCTGATGGGGGACGGGCACGTCGTCTTCCTGCGGAACATCGGCGGGGCGAAGGGCCAACCGCCCTCGGCGGATCGCCTTTCGTACTGGGCACTCGGGACAAGGGCGGACGGTGACTCTACCGCCGCCATCGAGTGACCCCATAAGGAGCGTGGCGAATGCGGTCGGTTCTCCTTTTTGGTCCTTTGATATTCGTGGCGGGTTGTGGGGCGGATGCGCCCAAAGAGAAGTATTTCAGCGGCGAGACGGTCGAACACTGGTTGGCAGCGATCAAGAGTCCCGACCCAAAGACCCGGAAGAAAGCCGCGGACGTTCTGGGTAACGTCGGGCCGGTCGATCCGGGTGCCATCCCGGCACTCATGTTGGCTGTGAAAGACCCGGACCCGAAGGTCCGAGACGCCGCGGTTCTGGGCCTTTCCAAGATCGGACCGGCCGCCCGCGATGCCGCCCCGGTTTTGGAGGACGCGACGAAAGACAAAGACCCGGCGGTGCGGTCCCACGCTGTCGTGGCCCTCGAACGGGTTCGCGCCGGGCCGTGACGCGGGCCGGCCGAAGCCCTCGGAACCGACCGGCCGCACGGGTTTCCGCGGCCGATCGTGCCCGCCCGGACGTTCCGGGCGGGCTTTTCCGTTCCGCCCGGTGCAAAATCGCGACCGACCGCCGGACTTCACCGCCGCTTTACCGAATCTTCACACTCGGCCGCTACAACTCCCTCAGCCACAGCACGCGTTTCGCGGGTACACTGGAAGTGGCCCGTCCACCGGTTCGCACACCCACGGAACTCGACATGGTGACCGTCGCACCCGCACTGCCCCAGCCCGGCTTTTCCCCCCCGACCGAGGGAGCACCGATGGCACGGCCGCGGATCCTGATCATCGAGGACGAGCGCGGGCTGACCCAGTCGCTCTCGTGGTACTTCAACCGCGAGGGGTACGAGGTGACCGTCGCCGACGACGGCCTCGAGGGGCTGCGGAAGGCGCAGACCGGCCTGCCCGACGTGGTGCTGCTCGACCTCATGCTGCCCGGCATGAACGGGCTGGACGTGTGCCGCGAACTGCGGGTCGGCGAGCGCACCCGCGACATCCCCGTCATCATGATTACCGCCAAGACCGAGGAGACCGACCAGGTGGTCGGGTACTCGCTCGGCGCCGACGACTACGTGGGCAAGCCGTTCTCGAACAAGGTGCTGCTGGCGAAGGTGAAGGCGCTGTTGCGCCGCGTCGAGGGGCAGGGCGAACCGGGCGACGTGACCGAAACGTCCGGCGTGAAGATCGACCGCGTGCGGCACCGCGTCACCCTCGACGACGAGGCGCTCGACCTGACGCCGACCGAGTTCCGCCTGCTGGAGTGCCTGGTGCGCCAGCCGGGCCGGGCGTTCAGCCGCAAGCAGCTCATGGAGGCCGCCATCGGCGACGGCTCCGTGGTGCTGGAGCGGACGATCGACGTTCACATCAAGACGCTGCGGCAGAAGCTCACGAAGGCCGGCGGGTCCGGCGAACTGATCGAGACGGTCCGGAGCATCGGCTACCGGTTCCGCGAGGACAGGCCCGACGCGAAGTGACGCGTCCGGGAAGCGGGTGGTGGAACGAGACCGCCCTGGGCGAAAGCCCAGGGCGGTCTCGTTTCACGTCGGCTGATCGACTTCACCCGCCGGGGGCGGGGGCACCGGGCTTACCCGGTGCTCCGGGCGGCTTCGGCGGTCCGCCAGGAGGCACGCCGGGGGGCATTCCGGGGACGCCGACACCGGGGACGCCTGGGACCAACCCGCCGGGCGGCATACCGGGGAGGCCCACACCGGGACCGCCTGGGACCAACCCGCCTGGGACCAGCCCGCCGGGGAGCATTCCGCCCGGAGGGCCGCCCGGACCGCCCGGACCGCTCCCCGCGGCCGGCAGCGTCCCGCCGATGTTGTTGGTGTCGAGCACCAAACCATTCTGGAACAGCAGGAACTTCCCGTCGGGCGAGACGAGGAAGTGACCGCCGATGTCCGCCCGGCGGGCCGTACGAATGGCCGACTTCAGCTTCACCCCGTTGGCCGAGGTCGCGTCGGTCACCTCGTACACGTCCAGGCCGGTCCCGTGCCACGACGACACGTACAGCTTCTTGCTGGTCGGGTCGAATTTCACGAAGCCGCCGTTGGCCGCGTGCCCGCTCGCGCCCAGGTCCATTTGCTTCGTGCCGCCGTCGGCGTCGATCAGGTGAAGGGCGAACTGGAACTGCGGCTGGTTCGCACCAGGGTTACCGCCCGGCCCACCCGGCCCGCCGGGTCCACCAGGTCCAGGCGGTCCGCCCGGCCCCATGCCGCCGATGCCGCCGGGTCCGCCCGGTCCAGGCGGTCCGCCCGGCCCCACGCCACCGATGCCGCCAAGGCCACCGGCGCCAAGGCCGCCGGCGGGCGCGGTCCGGGGCAGAACCGAGACCACCGCGCTGCCGGACGAGTGCCCGGCGACATCGAGCGCCGGACCGTCACGGAGGGTCGCGGTCTTGGTTTGCGAGAACGTTTCCGTGTCGAAGAACAGCACCCCAGACGCCTTGGTCTTCGGTTTCATCTCCTCGATGACGAGCAGGTTCTTCCCGTCGCCGGCTTTGGCGAGGTCGCGGGCCAGTTCGGGCAGATTCTGGCGCTTGGCCTCCTTGCGGTCCTGGGTGTCGTAGAGCACCACCGCGGACGCCCTCTTCGCGCCGGTGCCGTGCGTGATGAGGACGTAGAGGCTCTTGCCGTCGGCCGACAGTTCCATCCCTTGAATCAGGCTCTTCACCGAAATGATGGCGACCGGCTTGAGCTCGGCGGGTTTGAGCTCGGTGCCGTCCTCCAGCGCCTTGCCGTCACCGGACTTGCCATCGCGCAGCGCCTTCAGGTCGTAGATCGCGATGTCGCCCACGGCCGACGCGCGGTCGTGGTAGACGCCGGCTTCCGACAGCGGGATGGACTTCGCGGTCGTGACGGCAACGTACAGCAACTCGCCCTGGGAGTCCACGGCCGTGCGGAAGCCGAGGTGCGGGATGCTATACTTGCTGAGCTTGTTGAAGTTGGGATACCCGTACCGCCGCAACGTCCCCTTGAGGACGCCCGCGACGAGGCGGTGTTCGAGGGTGAAGACTTCCTTCTTCTCGATGTCGAAGACGGCCGTGTAGAAGCCTTCGAGCGTCGCCTTCATGTTGCCGTCGAAGTTGCCGCCGTTGCCGCCGACCCCGCCCGGACCCACTCCGCCCGGTACGAAACCGGGGGCACCGGGCATCGGGGGCGCACCGGGGCCACCGGGCATCGGCGGCACACCTGGTCCACCCGGCGCGATGCCGCCGGGCATCGGTGGGGCACCTGGCCCACCGTCCATTCCGCCGGGGAGCGCACCGCCGGGGATGCCCGGCGTGATCGGTGCGAGCGCGCCGACGCCGGGGCCGCCCACGCCGCCGGGCGGGCCGTAGCCGGCGGGCGGACCGTAGGCACCACTGGGCAGTCCGGCGGGTCCGCCACCAGGGCCGCCCGGCATGGGGGAGCTGCCGGGGCCGCCCGGCATGGGGGAGCTGCCGGGGCCGCCCACGCCGCCGGGCGGGCCGTAGCCGGCGGGCGAACCGTAGGCGCCGCCGGGCAGCCCGGCGGGTCCGCCACCGGGTGCCGCGCCACTGCCGGGGGTAACCGCACCCGGAGTGGGGGTGCCGGTCGCTGCCGGCTTCGAGGCGTCGTCCTTTTTCGCCGTGTCTTTCTTGTCGTCGCCGGAAAACGCGTAGATGAGTCCGCCGGCGACCGCGGCCAGACCGATCGCACCCGCCGCGATGATGCCGATCATCACGCCGGAACCGCCCTGCTTCTTCTTCTTGCGGGTCGGCTTCTCGTCCTCATCGTCGTCCTCATCGTCGTCGTCGCGGCGCTTCTTGGGGCTGCCCTTGACGACGGCCCCCTTCTTCTCGACGCCGGGCTTGCCGGACTTCGTCGGCTTCGCCTTCTCCGTCACTTCCTCTTCGTCCTCGTCCACCTCGACGACCGCGGCGGCCTTGCTCGCGGCCTTCGCGGGCGCGCTCTTGGCCGGGGCGGGCGCCTTCGCGCTCGCCTTCACCGGGGCGGATTCGTCGTCGAGGGAGAGCGCGCCTTGCGCCAGTTTCGTCGCGGTCTTGGTGCCCGCTCCGAAGCCGAACGGCTTCTTGGTCTCGCTCGTGCCAGACAGGTTCGCGGCCGGTGAGACCACGGTCGCGACCGCGCCGGCCGGTTGCAACGACTCCGGCACGGACATCTGCGCTTTGCAGGACGTGCAGCGGATCGTTTTGCCGCCGAGGTGGTCCGGAACCTCGAACGCGGCATGACACCCGGCACAGGTGATCGGAATGCTCATGTACCCCTCGATGACTGGGGACCCGCAGTGAGTCGGCTGCGGACGGAACGATTGCTAACGGAACGACGGTCCACCGGCGGCGGCGGATTGCGGGTCCGCGGATAAATACCAGCGTAGCGAGAACCGACGGCCACCGCAACGACTTTCCACACCCGCCCGCAGACGGAATTTCGCGTCCGCAGGGACGGTCCAAGGCGGTCCAAGGTGGCCAACTGGCCACCTTGGAATATCCGTCGTTTCCCAGGGCTTTTCACCCAAGGCGGCCAACATGGCCAAGGCGGCCACTCGCACACCCGCGCTACTTCGCCGGCGGCACTTCGAGCAGTACCCACACCTTTGAGGTGAGCGGCGGAATCTTCTCCGTCTTCGCCTCGTAGGTGAGCTGGGCGTCGTCCTTGCTGATCGGGACGGGGAACTCCAGCGTCGAGTACGGGAAGTTGGAGACGCTGAAGATGTCGCCGCTGTTGGCCCCGTAGTACGGCTTCGCCTTCGGGTTGTCCGGGTCCTTGATGAACACGCTCCCGGCGAACACCCAGGTGTGTTGGATCGGCGCCTTCCGCTTGATGTCCCAGATCCACTCCTGGGCGGTGTGGGTGTGCAACTTACCGTCCTTCTTGTAGTGGACGAGCACGGTCACCTTGCTGCCGGTGGCCGGGGTGTGCTTGGCCTGTTCGGTCTTGAGGTCCACGAACC
>JAYUBA010001298.1:0-3401 GCA_043741075.1 Frigoriglobus sp. | reverse complement strand
ACGTTTCACCCCCCACCCGCCGCGTCCAAAGCGACGCTTTGATCTCCCCCTCAAGGGGGGAGGTCAAAGCCAAAGCGCGCCGCGGTTATTCTTCTATCCGACTTGGTGAGTCATGAGCGAACGCAGTCGGTTGGTGCGGTGGCGGCTGGTGCTGGGCGAGAGCGCCGAGGAAGCGCTCGGCTGCGGTCTCGACGGCGAGGAGCAGGCGCGCGATCGCGCGCTCGGGTTCCTGTACGACCGCGAGTACACGCCCGGCCGCAACGTGCGCCGGTCCGGCGACCGTAGCGGCAGCCTCGACCCGTCGTCGCTGAGCGTGCCCGACTGGATCAACCAGGTTCACGAACTGTTCCCGAAGAAGACTATCGAGCGGCTCGAAAAGGACGCGCTCGAACGCTACCAGCTTCAGGAAATGGTGACGAACCCGGAGGTGCTTCAGCGCGCCGAGCCGAGTCAGACGCTTCTCAAAGCGATCATGCGCACGAAACACCTGATGAACCAGAAGGTGCTGGAAATGGCCCGCACGCTGGTGCGACGGGTGATCGAGCAACTCATGGAGAAGCTGTCGCGGCCGTTGCAGCAGCCGTTTCAGGGCGCGATGGACCGGCGGCGGCGGTCGCACCTGAAGATCGCGAAGAACTTCGACGCGGAGACGACGATCCGCCGCAACCTCGCGCACTTCGACCCCGAATCGCAGCGGCTGTTCATCCGCACGCCGTACTTCTTCTCGGCGGGTCCGCCGGCACGTCGATCGGTGGCAGATCATCGTGCTGGTCGATGAGTCCGGCAGCATGGCGGACAGCGTGATTCACTCGGCCGTCACCGCCGCGGTGTTCTTCGGCATCCGGAGCATCCGCACGCACCTCGTGCTGTTCGACACCGAAGTGGTGGACGTGACCGAGCACTGCGGCGACCCGGTGGAGACGGTGATGAAGGTGCAACTCGGCGGCGGCACCGACATCGGCCGCGCGCTGCACTACGCCGCCGGGCTGGTCGAAAACCCGCGGCGCACGATCGTGATCCTCATCACCGACTTCTACGAGGGCGCCCCGGCCGACCGCCTCCTTTCGACCGCGAAGAAGCTGCTCGAAAGCGGCGTGACGCTGTTGGGCTTGGCGGCGCTGGACGACCGGGCGGAGCCGAACTACGACCGGGCGATGGCGGAGAGGTTCGTGGCGATGGGCGCGCACGTCGCCGCGATGACGCCCGGCGAACTGGCCGAGTGGGTGGCCCAGAAGGTGCGGTAGGAGGGCGGGTGCTGGGCGAGGGGTGAGGTCTTCAGGCCCGAAGGGCCGTGCTTCCTCAGCCCAGGCCACCGGCCTGGGTTCGGGATGTCTACCGGTATCGAACGGAATAGCGCGGCTCTTCAGGCCGCAATCATCGGCCCTCGCCCACCCAGGCCGGTGGCCTGGGCTGAGGGAGCGCGACCCTTCGGGCCGCAAAGAGTAACCCATGCCCCGCGACGACCTGCTGCACATCGCGCCCGACGACCTCGCCGCGCTCACCAACCGCGGCACGGTCAAGCGCGCACAGCGCGAACTTGCGCAGAAGGAAGTCACCGGCGATCTGGCCGAAGCCGCCGCCGGCACGGTCACGGCGACGTGGTCCGACGGCGTCACCTGCACGCTGCCCGGCGGGAAGGTCATTTCCGACGCCCGCTGCACCTGCCCCGCCACCGAACTGTGCCGGCACGTCGTCCGCACCGTGCTCGCTTACCAGATGCAGACCGCGACGCCGACGAGCGGCGTGAGCGAACCGTGGAACCCCGGCGAGATCACCGACGACGAACTCGCCAAGCACTTCAAACCGGCCGCGCTCGGTGCCGCCCGCACACAGTTTCAGAAGGGGTTGCTGGTCGAACTGGTGAAGAGCCACAAGCCGACGGTGCGGTTCCACGACCTCGCCTGCACGCTGCGGTTCCAGGTCCGCGGCGACCTACGATACGTGTACTGCGACTGCGCCGGCCCGCCCCCGTGTACCCACGTCCCGCTCGCGATTTGGGCATTTCGCCGGTTGACAGCCGAACAAAGCGCGGGCATTATTACTACACAGGAGTACACATCTCCGGTTCCGACGCCGGTGCTCGACCAAATCGACGATGTGCTACTCGAAGGCGCGGAAGCGGGCCTCGCGGGCGCGGGAAGTGCTTGGCAAAACAAACTCGCACGGCTCGAAGCCGCCTGTCGCGACGCCGCTCTCATCTGGCCCGCGGAAGTCGTCGCGGAGCTACTCCACCAGTACGAACGCTACGCCGAACACGACGCGCGGTTCGGCCCCGACCGGTTCGCGGAACTCGTCGGCGAACTGCTCATCCGCGCCGATGCCATCCGCCACGACACACTCGCGGTTCCGCAACTGCTCATCCGCGGCACCGCGTCCGACCACTGGACCGACCTCGGTTCGGCGCGCTTCATCGGTGTAGGCTGTGGCGTGCGGCCGGGGAGCCACGCGGCGACGGTGGTCGCGTACTTGCAGGACGCGAATTCCGGCAGCATGGTCGCGGTGAGCCGCGAGTTCCCCGACCCGCCCGCCGACGCGAAGGACGAGCCGAAACCGTTCTGGCAACTGGCCGGTACGCCCGTCGTGAAGGGCGCGTCGTTCGCGCAACTCGGTGCCGGGCAACTTCTCACGAGCGGCGGGCGGCGCGCGACCGATCACCAACTCGTGCTGGGCCGCGCGAAGGCGGCCGTGAACCCGCAGAACTTCGCGTGGGAGAGCCTTCGACCGCCGGTTCTCGCGGACAACTTCGCGGAGATTCGCGCGCGGCTGGGCGTGCTGCCGCCGGCATCGCTCCGCCCGCGGCGCGTGGCCGAAGACTTCCACGTGTGCGCCGTCACGAAGGTCGAAGCCGCCGCGTTCCGCCCCGACAGTCAAACGGTTGAAGCAATCGTTCTCGACGCGAACGGCGACCGCGCCGTGCTGCGGCACCCGTTCACGAGCCGCGGCAGCGCGGGCGCGGAGCGTCTGCTCGCGCGGCTCACTTCGGCGCCAAACGGCATCCGCTTCGTGGCCGGGCCGATGCGGCTTGCGGCCGACGGCCTCGTGATCGAACCGGTCGCAGTGGTGTGGGACGGCCCGACGCGCACCGTCGTTCAACCGTGGATCGACCGGCTCGACGCGGCGCAACCGCCCGCCGCGCTTCCGCGCGCCGAACCGGCACAGCCCGATCCCATCGAGGAGTGGAACCGCGAACTTCTCTCAAGCGTCGGCACGCTCTTGGTCACGGGGTTGCGTCGCGCGGACGCGGGCGTGCTGCGCTCGTGGCAGGAACTCGACCGCCGCGCGGAGCAACTCGGGCTGATGCGTCTTGGCATCGCAGTGCGGAAGCTCGCGGCGGGATTAGCGGAGAAGATCGCGAGCGCGCGGTGGGAGCCGCGAGCGACGGCGCACGCGCTGCTCGAAGC
>JAYUBA010001297.1:0-10971 GCA_043741075.1 Frigoriglobus sp. | reverse complement strand
TGGTCAGCCCCGCCAGCTTCACCCCGGCGGCGCGGACCAAGTCGAGCAGCGCCGGTAGCGCGCGGTGCGGTTCGCCCGCCGTGAGCGTGACGCGGTCGCCCGCCGCGCGCACCGAGTTCACCGTGGGCAGCGCCGCCAGGTCCGCCGGCGCGGGCCGGGCCGCGCTGTCGGGGGCGATGTCCAGGTCGATGACGTGTTCGCCGCCGACGCGGGCGATGAGTTCGGCCGGCGTCCCCAGCGCGATCGCCCGCCCGTGGTCGATCACCGCGACCCGGTCGCACAGGCGCTCGGCCTCGTCCATGTAGTGCGTGGTGACGACGACCGTCCGCCCGCGGTCCTTCTGGGCGCGGATCACGTCCCACAACTGCCGCCGCGACTGCGGGTCGAGACCGGTCGTCGGTTCGTCGAGGAACAGCAGTTCCGGTTCGCCCACGAGCGCGGTCGCGACCGCCAACCGCTGCCGCTGCCCGCCGGACAGCTTATCGACGTAGCTCCCCGCCTTCTCCTCCAGGCTCACGCGCGCGATGGCCTCGTCCGGCGTCAGCCCGGCGGGGTAGAACGAGCGGAACAGCGCGACCGTCTCGCGCACCGTGAGCTTGTCGGAGAGCCGCGTCTCCTGGAGCGAGATGCCGATCTTCGCGCGGATCGCGGTGTCGCTCGCGCCCCACGTCATGCCCAGAACTTCCACCTCGCCGGCGGTCGCGTCGAGCAGCCCCTCGACGATTTCGAGCGTGGTCGTCTTGCCCGCCCCGTTCGGGCCGAGCAGGCCGAAGCACTCGCCGACGTGGACCTCCAGATCGAGACCGCGAACGGCCTCGACCGGCGGCCGGCCGGGATACGTCTTCACGAGACCGCGGACGCGAATGGCGAGAGACATGAGCGAATTGTACGGACCGGTGCCGCCCCGCGACGAGGCGGAACGGCGGGCGCGAACGACCGCGCCCCGAACCCCGCCCGGATGCGCGGAGTTCGGGGCGCGGGGCGCTTACACTCTGTTACGTCACACGCTGCCGCCGACGTTGAGGCCGCCGGTCGGGGGCGCGATCCCCGGCGTCTGCACGAGGAAGCCGTCCAGCACCGTGAACGAGTTGGTGGCCGGGTTGTAGGTGTAGTACGCCACGACCGGAACCCCGCCGGTGAAGCTGGTGACGATCTCCGCCCGCCCGTCGCCGTCGCGGTCGGCGGACGAGAGCCGCACCCCGACCGGCTGACCCGGGAACGCGGCGAACCCGGCGATCAGCCCCCCCGACACGGCGTCGTACACACCCACGATCGGCCCGATGCCCCCCACCGGCGACAGCGTGCCGATGGCGACATCGGCACGCCCGTCGCCGTTCACGTCGGCCGCGGCCACGCTCACCCCCTTGGTGACGACCGGCAGCAGGAACGTCCCGAGCCGCTGCCCGGTCAGCCCGTTGACCACCAGGACGGCACCGAACCCGGACGCGTCGAACGCGGACGCGGTGCCGGCGAAGATGTCGGCCCGGCCGTCCCCGTCGAAGTCGCCCGCGGCCAGCGTCACGCCGAGCCGCAGCCCGCCGAACACCGAGAACGTCGCGAGCACGTTCTGGGTCGCGCCGGAGTACACGGCCACGAAGTCGAAGTCCGTGGCGGTCGAGAGGATGACATCGGCCTTCCCGTCGCCGTTCACGTCGCCGGCCGCGATGTTCAGCTCGCCCCCATACCCGACGCGGTAGTCGGCCAGCACCGAGAAATCCCGCCCGCTCAGGATCAGGACGTGCCCGTTCTCGGAGCCGGGGCCGCCCATGAGGATGAGGTCGGCGAACCCGTCCCCGTTCACGTCGCCCACCGCCACCTTGATCCCGCCGGCGTACGCCCCGAACGGGGCACCCTGCCCGAGGAACCCGCCGGTCTGCGGGTCGTACACGGTCACCACCCCGCCCGCGCCGGCCGCGGACCCGGACGCCACGAGCGGCTTGGCGGTGACGACCTGGGCGACGGTGCCGGCGCTGGTCCGGAACGTCGCGTCGCCGGAGTACACGGCCTGGATCGTAACCCGGCCGGTCGTCACCGCGGCGGTGGTCAGCCGGGCCACGCCGCTCCCGTCGAGGCCGGCGGTGCCGAGGAACGCCCCGGTGCTCGCGTTAAAGAAGTTGACCGACCCGGTCAGCGTGCCGCCGGTCCCCGTCACCTGGGCGGTGAAGGTGACCGCCTGGCCGAAGACGGTCGCGCCGTCCGAGGTCGTGACGGAGGTCGCCGTGACCCGGTTCACCGTCTGCGTGTAGGTCGCGGTCGCGTTCACGTACCCGTTGGTGCTCGCGGTGAACGTCGCGGTCACGGTGTGGGTTCCGAGCGCGGTGAACGTCGCAGTGGTCGTCGCCACCCCGTTGGAGGCCGCAGTGAGCGTCACCGTGGCCGGGGTGAAGGTCGTCCCGCCCAGGGAGTCGGAGAACGTGACGGTCCCCTGCGGGAACGGGTCGCCCGATGCCGCCCGGGCGAACGTCACGGTCACGGTCACCGGGTCGCCCGGACTGGACGGGTTGGCGCTCGGGGTGATGGTGCCGACGGTCAGAAGGCCCGCGAACTTGGCCGTCACACTGTTCCCGGTGTAGGTGATCGTGAACGCGCGGCCGTTGACACTGAGGGTGTCGCCGTTGTTCAGCGCGGTCCCGTCCGGGCGGTTGAACCGGAACGCGGCCGGGAGCGCGGCGGTCGTGGTCAGGATGGTGAACGCCGCGTCGGCCACCAGCGGGTTGGTGTACGCAGCGAGATTCAACTGCAGGACCGGGTTCGCCGACCCGACGACGAGGCTCGTGACCGCGAGCCTGTCGGAGGTGAGAACGGCGCCGACCTTGGACAGGTCCGCGGCGAACGTACCCCCGTTGAAGGTGACCGCGGCAGCGGTCAGGGTGCCGACGCCCGCGGTGCCGGGGGCGACCGTACCGCCCGCGCTGACCGTCACCGCGCCGACCGAGCCGGTCCCGCCGAGGGTGGTCCCGTTCTGCACGGACACGCCCCCCAGGCTCTGGTTCGCGTTCACGAGCACGGTCCCGCCGGCCACGACCGTCGTCCCGGTGTAGGCCGGGCTGGCGCCCGAGAGCGTGAGCGTCCCGGTGCCCACCTTCGTCAGGGTGCCGCCCCCGGTGATGGCACCGGGGAAGGTGGTGGACGTGTTGTCCGAACCGACGGTGAAGGAGCCGCCGTTGAGGGCGAGAGTGCCCGCCGCCGCGCCGGTCAGCGACGGGACCGCGTCCGTCTTGCCGTTCACGTCCAGGGTGCCCGCCGTGATCGTCAGCGGCGTATCGGGGAGGGCGTTGTTCACGCCCAGGACGAGCGACCCGAGCGCCCCGTTCACGGTCGTCGGACCGGTGTAGCCGTTGACGCCGTTGAGCTCCATCCGGCCGGGGCCGATCTTGGTGATGCCGGCCCCGGCACCGCCGGTGATCGCGCCGTTGACTTGGAGCACCGCCGGGAACGCGGTGATGACCGTGGGCGGGGGGGACAGGGGGGGTAGCGGGGGGTTGCTCACCACCTGATTGGCGAACGTCAGCGTCTCGGCCTGGTAGATGGCGTCGCCGGTGTAGACGCCGATGATCGTGTGCGAACCAACTAGCAGCGCGTTGGTCGTGAGCGTCGCCATCCCGCCCGCGACCGCCCGGATGCCGAGCGACGTGGCCCCGTCGAAGAACTCCACGCTCCCGGCCGCCGCCGGGCTGCCCGTGGCGGCCGTAACGCGGAACGTGAACGTCACGTTGGCGCCCGTCGCCACCGGGTTGGCGTCCGAGGTGAGTTGCACCGCGGGGGTGCCGAGCACCACCTGATTCGGAATGAGGACCACCGTCCCGGCCGAGTAATTGGTGTCACCGGAGTACCGGGCCGTGATCGTGTGCGAGCCGGGAGTAAGGGAGTTGGTGAGTTTCGACGCGGACCCCACGGTGAGCGCGACGGCGGAGCCGATCGCGGCGCCGTTGTCGAAGAACGTCACGGTCCCGGTCGGCACCGGCGCGCCCGCGTCGCCGCTGGCGGCGAACGTGAACCGCACGAGGCTCCCGGGCACGGACGGGTTGGAGTTCGAGGAGAGCAGCATGGTCGGCGGGCTGCCCACGATCAGCGCCGGCGCGAGCGTCGCCGTCCTGGCCGCGTAGGCGGTCGTTGCGGGCGTCGGCGTGAAGGTGGCCGTAATCGCGTGCGTGCCCACCGACAGGCCGCTCGGGCTGGTGGTCACCGAGACCGTCCCGCTCGCGGGGAGAGTCTGGGCCGTCCCGATCTGGGTGCCGCCGTCGAAGAACCGCACCGTCCCGGTCGGGGTCGGGGCGCCCGCGGCGATTGTGGAATTGAACGTGAACGTCACGGCCGTGTTGGGCGGGGCCGGGTTGACGCTCGTGGTGAGGTACACCGCCATCGGGTTGACGACCAACTGGTTCGGTGTGAGCGGAACCGTTCCGCTCCCGTAGTTGACATCCCCTGAGTACTGGGCCGTGATCACGTGCGTGCCGACCGAAAGACCGGCCGTGGTCACCGACGCCATCCCGCCGGCGACCGTCTGGGGGCCGCCGAGCGGGATGCCGTTGTTGAAGAACTGCACGGTCCCGGTCGCCGCGGCTCCGCCCGCGGCCAGGTAGAAGGTCACCGTGAACGTCACGCTCTCGCCCGACTCGGACGAGTTGTTGTTCGACGAGACCAGCAGGGTCGTGGTGCCTGTAGCAGGGGCAGGGATAGCGACTACCTTCTGGTCCGGGGCGAGGGTCACCGTTGCGGTCGTGTAGTAGTTGTCGCCGGAGTAGGTGGCCGTGATCGTGTGCGTGCCGACCGTCAGGACGCTCGTGGTCACCGTCGCCATCCCGCTGGCGTTGAGCCCCACGGTGCCGATCAAGGCGCCGTTGTCCCGGAACGTTACGGTCCCGGTCGGGGTCGGCTCGCCCGTGTCGCCGTTGGCGGTGAACGTGAACGTCACAGCGGTGTTGAGGACCGACTGGTTGCTGCCCGAGTTGACCTGTAGCAGCGGGGTGAACCCCACCTGCTGGTTCGGGGCGAGCGTCACCGCCCCGGGCAGGTAGAAGTTGGGGTCGCCGGCGTAGACGGCCCGGATCGTGTGCGGGCCGGGCGTCAGGGCGCTCGTCACGAGCGTCGCCGCCCCGCCCGAGACCGGCCGGGTGCCGAGCGACGTGACCCCGTCGAAGAACTCCACGCTCCCGCTCGGCGTCGGGTCGCCCGTCTTGCCGCTGGCGGTGAACGTGAACGTCAGAGGGGTGCCGGTGACGACCGGATTGGCGCTCGACGAGAGCTGGAGCGTGGCGGGGGTGCCCACCTGCTGGTTCGCGAGCGTCACCGCCGCCGGCGCGTAGGTGCCGTCCCCGGAGTAGACGGCCCGGATCATGTGCGCGCCGACCGGGAGGGCGCTCGTCGTGAACGCGGCCGTCCCGGTGGCGGTGAGCGCCACGGCGCCGCTGATCGGATTGGGGCCGTCGAAGAAGGTCACGGTCCCGGTCGGCACCGGGTCGCCCGCGCTGGGGGCGAGCGAGAACGTGAACGTCACCGCCTGGCCCGGCAGCGCCGGATCGGCGCTCGAGGTGAGGGCGATCCGTTCCGACGGGTTCACGATCACCACGGGCTGAGCGAGCGCCACCGACTGGGACGAGTACCGGGCGTCCCCGGAGTAGACGCCAGTGATCGTGTGCGAACCGACTGAGAGGTTGGTCGCGAGGTCGCTCGTGTCGAAGGTCGCCGTCCCGGTCGCGGGGTTGACCGCCCGGGTGGCGAGGAACGCGTTGCCGTCGAAGAAGCTCACGCTCCCGGTCGGGATCGGGTCGCCCGCGTTGCCGCTGACGGTGAACGTGAACCGCACGTTGGCGCCGGACTGGGCCGGGTTGGCGCTCGCGGAGAACACCGTCGCCGGACCGGGGAGGAAGTTGAACGTCCGCGTCAGCGACCCGAGGAACAGGTTGCCGGTGATCTTCGAGACATCGGGCGCGCCGAGGGTGGTGACGGCGTACGTAGGGGGGTTGGTGACGGGGGGCGTGGTGAGGATCAGCGAGCCGGCCCCCGTCGTGACCTCGCCGCCCTGGAGGATCAACGGCCCGATGGTCTCGGTGAAGTTGTTCAAGTTAAACAGGCCCGACGAGTTGACCGTGACCGTCTTGGAGTCGGGGATCTGGTTCGACCCGTCCAGGCGAAGCACATCGACGTTGTTGCCGCCCTGCCCGTCGCCGACGACGATCGGCCCGGCGACGGCGTTCACGGTGGTCCCGTTGGGCCCGAGGGTCTTGGCCAGGGCGACCGTGCCGGCGTCGATCTGGAGCGTATCGGTGAACGTGTTCGAGGAGGTGCCGGTGAACCGCAGTTCGCCCGGCCCGAGCTTGCGCAGTTTCGCGTCGCCGCTGACGACGTTGCTGAAGTTCAGCGTGCCCGTGGCGCTGGTCGTGTTGATGAAGACCTCGCCGACGAGGCCGAGTTGGTTGTTGCCGACGAGGTTCACCACGCCGGTCCACAGGTTGGTCCCGCCGCCGACCTGGAGCGTCGCCGGGGTGCCGATCTGGCTGGACAGCGTGAGCGGTTCGTTCGCGATGGCGAGGCCGTCCGCCAGGACCAGAGTTGCGCCGGAGGCGACCGTGGTTCCGGCCCCGCCGACCCCGCCGAGCGCGCCGCTGTCCGTGATCGTAGTCACGCCGTCGCGCAGCGTCAGCGCGCCGAGGAAGGTGTTGCTCTTCGTGAGGGTCAGGGAACCGGTCCGGTTCTTCGTGAGGCTCGCCGTCGCGCCGCCGCCGATGACGCCGCTGATCGTCAGCCCCGCGGTGGCTTCGGTCGTGATGACCGCCGGACTGGCGATCGTCACCGACCCGGCCCAGTCGATGGCGGTCGGCCCGGCGTCGAGGGGGTTGTCGGTGATGTTGAGGGCACCGTTGCCGCTGGACCCGACGCCGTTGAGGGTGCTGGACCCGGCGCCGTTGAGGGTCAAGTTCTTCCGGACCGTGAACTGCCCCTGGACCTCGAGCGTCGCGAATTGCAGCGTCGGGATGTCGGAGTTCACGGTGATCGAGCCGCCGGGGTTCGGCCCGGCCACTCCGGTCGGCGGCCCCAGGACATCCGACCCCTGCATGATCAACACACCGTCGGTGACGATGGTGTCGCCGGCGAAGTCGGGGTTGGCGTTGCGGAAGATCGTCGTGCCCTTGCCGAGCTTCGTCATGCTCGCGCGGGGAACGGTCGGGCGGCCCAGCGCCTGGTACGCCTGGTACGCGTCGAGTTCGGCCGGCGACAGGGTCGCCAGGGCCGCGGCGGAGATGGGCACGTTCGAGAGCTGACCGCTCAGGAGGAGGGTCGCGAATTCTTCGGCCCCGATGGCGGCCGGGGTCTCGAGGAAGATCCGGCTCCGCCACTCCGCGGGCGTGGTCCGGGACGTTCCCCCGCCGGCCTCGGCCGCGGTCAGAGCACCGAGCCGGTTGCCGGTGCCCCCGTCGATGAAGCCGAGGCCGTTGAGGAAGAGGGTCTCGTCACTGATGTGGCGGATCCCCGAGAAGAAATCGTTGACGAGTTCGAGCGTCGCGCCGCTGGCGACCGCCGTGAAGGACCCTGGGGAGAGGGCGGCGTCGTTGGTGATGCTCAAGATGCCCGCGTTCACGAACGTCGCGCCGAGGTACGTGTTCGCGTTCGTCAGGGTGTCGAAGCCGATGGTCGTCAAGTTCCCGGAGCCCGAGATCACGCCGCTCAGGGTCAGCGACCCGCCCACGGTGGCCGAGCTGGTCAGGGTGATACCGCCCGAAACCTGTCCGCCGCCGTTGAGCGCGGCGCCGCTGACGCCGGTGCCCTCGATCCGGAGCGACTCGCGAAGGTTGCTCGCCGCAACCGTCAGGGTCGCGCCGTTGAAGACGGTCGTGCCGACGCCCGTGGTGCCGAGGGAGAAATTGCTCGCGGCCACCAGCGTCCCCGCGTCCACCTCGACGAGTCCGTCGAACGTGTTCACGCCACCGAGGGCGAGCGTGCCGGGGCCGAGTTTCTGAATGCCGACCGGGCCGGGGGCGAACGCCCCGATGCTGATGTCGCCGTTGATGACCAACTGGCCGGCGGGGTCGACGACCGTGACGATCTGGGGGTTGCCCGAGAACGCGATTTGGAAATCGGTCTCACCGGTACTGGTCCCCGTGTAGGAGACCGCACCGAGAATGGAGAGCGTAGCGGGGGTCGTCGGAATGAATGGCGAATTGATGACGACGGGGTCCGCAACGATCGAATCGACGATGAGCCAACCGACGTTGCCGCCGGTGGTGGGGCCGGGGCCCATGATCGTGAGCGAGCCGATGGTCTCGTTGATGTCCATCACCGAGTGGGGCGTGCGCTGCCCTCGGACGGTGGTGTAGTAATTAATGTAGTTCGCGCTGACCGGCGGCGTGCTGTTCGTGAAAATCACGTCGTAGTTGAAGCCGGGCACCCCGTTGTCCCAGTTGCCGGGGTTCGACCAGCGCAGGTCCCCGGTCTCGCCCGGATCGGTCGTGTTGCCGTTGCCGTTGAAGTCCCGGTCGGGGGCCGCACCCCCCGTCCACCGCGTCGTCGTCGGAACCGCGCGGTCTTCGAGCACCTCGACGCGCAGGGTGGTCCGGTAGGAGCGGATCGGGGAGGTCGTACCGTGCCCGACGAACCGCTTCTTCAGTTGACGCAGCCAGCTAGGAAGCATGGATAAACCCGGGTGGGAGGGCACGTGGGCGCGGAGGGAAGGTAAAGTACGATAACTAACACGGAACCGATTCACAAGTTCCGCAGGCTCGATCTAGCGAGTAGCAGAGCATTTACACGACGAACTTCGCCGCCGGTTGGATTGAAAAAAACGTCCCTGTCGCATTTCAGACGCTCGTGAGAGTCGGTGAGAGGCGAAAGAATCCACTCCCTTTGCCGTTTGGCCCCGTGTAATAGAGCTGCAGACAATTCGGACACCCCTTTGTAACGCGTCGGGCCGGGTCGCACACCTCGACTCGTGTAACAAGCCGCTCCGTCGGGCGAAAAGGCTTCTGCGAACGGGGGGTTGCGATTCTCACGCGGTCGGATCGCGCGATCAACGGCAGAAGCGTCCGTGTCTTCCCACGAAGTGACTACGCCCCGTCGGTGTCCCGGTGAACGGCGGGGGTTCGGCGGACATCGGGCCGCCGGGGCCGACCATAGTGAACGAACCGGAGTAGCGGCTCAGGCCTTCGGTGCCGCCGAGCAGCCAGTCGCCGGTGTCGAAGGGGTACAGGCCGCGGGTGCCGACGACCACGCCCCCGCTCTTGTGAAACGGGATCGCGGGGCCGGCGAATTCGGCCGGAACCGTTGGCAGCACCGCCACCGGGGGCGAAACGGTGACGGGAGCGGGTTGCGCGCCGGCCGCCGGGCTTAGCGCCGCGGCCAGAACGGCCGCGATGGCGAATCGCGTCATGGTGCGTCCTCGTGGTGTACCGACCTGATGTCGGCACGCGGAGGGCACGCAACTCAACGCGAATCCGGCGGACTGGCGGGTCCGCGCGGCGGGGCGGCGGGCGCTTCTGCACAACCGCTACCGGCGGGCGCAGGCGGTCAACCCAACAGTTCCCTGATGGGCTTGTTATCGTCCAGGATGAATTGAGGCCGGCCGCTGAAGTCGGGGATCGTCGTGTTCAGGTCGATGCCGAGGAAACTGTAGATCGTCGCCATCACGTTCTGGAAGGTGGTCGCCCCGCTCTTCGCGCGCGCACCGATGGCGTCGGTTTCGCCGATCACCTGCCCCATCTTCAACCCGCCGCCGAAGAACGCGGCGCACCCGGCGTCGGCCCAGTGCTCGCGGCCCGGCCCCGGATAAACGATTTTCGGCGTGCGGCCGAACTCGCCCAGCACCACCACCAGCACGTCGTCGGCCAGTCCGCGGGCTTCGAGGTCGGTGACCAGCGCGTACACGCTCCGGTCCATGAGCGGGACGATGTGCTTGAGCGCGTGGAAGATGTCGGCCTGCGCGCCGCTGTGGTGGTCCCACTCGCCGGCCCGGAGCGTGACGACCCGCACGCCCGCTTCGACCAGCCGCCGCGCGAGAATGAACGGCTTCGCGTTCCACGGGTAGTAGATGTCCTTCGCCGTCTGGTGCGTGTACCGGCCGGAGCCGTACCGGGCGACGCTCTTCACCGGTTCGCGACTCAAGTCGAACGCGTCGCGCACCTTCGGCGACGTAATGATGTCGAGCGCCCGCGCCTGGAACGTGTCCGTGGCGCGGATGGCGTCCGTACGGTCGATGTCGCGGCGGAGGGTGTCGAAGGATTTGAGCAGGTGCTTGCGGTCGGCGAGGGCGTCGAGCGACTTGACGGGGGCGAGGTCGTCCACCGCGTCGCCGAACGGGCGGAACGGGGCGTGGTGCGAGCCGGCGTAGTACGGCTTCTCGAACTCGAACTGGTCGGTGCTCGACCGGTTCAAGCTGACGTAGGGCGGCATGAGCGCCCCGCCGCCGGCGACCTTACTGACGACCGAGCCGAAGCACGGCCGCTTCCCGGCGGTCCGCGGCAGGCCACTATACACTTCGCTCAGGAAGTGGTCGTTCTCGACGGACCGCACGCCGCGGAGGAGCGCCATGCGGTCGGCGATCGCGGCCTGCATCGGCATGAGTTCGGTGAACCGGACGCCGGGCAGCGCGGTGGCGATCGGCTGGAACGGACCCCTCACTTCCGCGGGCGCGTCCGGCTTCGGATCCCACATGTCGATGTGACTCGGCCCGCCGTCGAGGACGACGTAGATGACCGACTTGGGCCGCGCGGGGGTGCCGCTCGCCTTGGCCTCCTGGCGGAGCAACCACGGGAGGGTAACGCCCGCGGTGCCCAGTCCGCCGACGCGGACGAACTCGCGGCGGTTTATCGGCCCGATGCTCAGCACGGCGGTTCCTCGCGGACGAAAGGCGGTGGGGCGGGTACACAAAGCGTGACCGACGACGGGGGGCGTGTCAAGCCCCGTGGCATACCAAGCGAAGGCCCCTCACCCGCGGCGAGGCGCCGCGACCTCTCCCCGCAAAGCCGGGGCGAGGTGAAG
>JAYUBA010001296.1:0-3406 GCA_043741075.1 Frigoriglobus sp. | reverse complement strand
GATGATGGTCGACATGTTCAAGGAACTCAAAGACGAGGCCTTCGACAAGGAATACGTCAAACACGCGGGGAACAGCCACGAAATGTCAATGGCTGAATACACGAAGGCGAATGCGGAAGCGAAGAGTGTCGAACTGGAGGACTTCGCGGCCACAAAATTCTGTCGACTGTGAAAGCCCACCTCGAGATGGCCCATGACGGGTAAGCGTCACATTAGACCTACAGCGCGGAACTGGCCTTCCCGAGCATCTGCTAATTTACGAAACTCCAGACCTACTTTCAGGTTCCGGAGGTCTTGGCATGGATGCCGCAACCCTGCAATCGCTCGTGCCCGAGTTGAACCGATTCCTCGCCCGCTTCGACGACTGCTTTTGCGACTGCCGGTCGCGGGATCACCTGCCGGTCTACCTGCGCGGTCAGTTGTCGGACCTGGATCGCAAGAGCGTCGAGCCGATCGCCTCGACGGCGGGTCTGGCGCCCCGCACGCTCCAGGAGTTTCTCCGCTCGCTATCGTGGAACCACACGGGGATGCGGGATCGGGTGCAACGGATCGTCGCGGCCGAGCATGCCGGTCCGGTCTCGGTGGGCCTGATCGACGAGACCAGTTTCGTCAAGAAGGGGACGAAGACGCCGGGGGTTCAGCGGCAGTGGTGCGGCCATCTGGGCAAGGTCGAGAACTGCGTGGTCACCGTGCATTTGGGAATCGCGCAAGGGGAGTTTCAGTGCCTGCTCGACGGCGATTTGTTCCTGCCGGAGAGTTGGCACGAGGACCGCGCGCGGTGTGCCGCGGCCGGGATTCCCGACCGCATCGTTTACCGGCCCAAGTGGCGGATCGCGTTGGAGCAATACGACCGCGCGGTGGCCAACGGCGTGCGGTTCGACTGGCTGACGTTCGACGAATACTACGGCGGCAAGCCGGAGTTTTTGAAGGAACTGTCGGCTCGCCAGCAGGTGTGGGTGGCGGAGGTTCCGAAGAGCGTGTGCGGTTGGTTGAAGCGTCCGCGGGTGACCGAGCGGTCGTATCGCACGAGCCGCCGGGGCCGGTCGCGGTCCAAGCGTCGTCGGGTCAGCGGCCAACCGCGGGCCGCGCGTGTGGAGGTGTTGTTGAAACGGCAACGGCAAGGTCGGCCGTGGGAGCAATCTCGTCTCGACGACCGCGAGAAGGGCCCGAGCGTGTGGGAGGTGAAGCGCGTTCGTTTCCATCCCACGGACGACGCGGGTTTGCCCGGCGCGGGGTTGCACCCGATGATGGCGCGGCACGTGTTGCCGGGCGCGGACGCGAAGTATTTTTTGTCGAATGCTCCGGAGGCCACGGCGGCGGCGACGCTGCTGTGGGTGGCCTTGAACCGGCACCGGGTCGAACGGTGTTTCCAGGATCGGAAGTCGGAACTGGGCCTGGATCATTATGAGGGCCGCCATTACACCGGGTTGATGCGGCACTTGGATCTGACGCTGGTGAGCCATCTGTTTTTGATGCGGGCCGCGATGGCCCGTCGGGGGGAAAAACCCGGAGTGGACGGTGCCGCAGGTGCATCGCGTGGTGGCGGCGCTGATCGTGGCGAAGGGGCGGAGCGGTTGCGTGACTCGGAAACTCCTGGAGCAGTTGGTCGACCAGGTGGAGTATCATCAGAGGCGCCACCGCCAGTCGCGCGAATCTCACGACAAGGGGACGCGACGTCGACTGCGGGAAGGAGGCGTCAAATTGACCAAGATGTCACGATGCCAAGCGCCAACCTAGCGCTGTAGGTCTAGAAGTCCGACGATGAATTCGACGGAAAGCCGAGTGCCTCGGATCACCGCTTTCCCGCCGAGGATTTTCGGATCGACCGAAATGCGTTCTTCCCAATTCATTTTAGCCGCCTTCCCAAACAATGGGTGTAGCAACGATTCTTGGAGTTTGGGGAATCCTCGTTTGGCGGGTAGGGTGTAGCAACGATTCTTGGAGTTTGGGGAATCCTCGTTTGGCTTTGGGGTTGCGCATCGGGTGTGGAAATGGGAAAACGTCCCCGATTCACCCTCCGGGAAGGACACCCCATGCCAACGCCGTTGACACTCACCGTCACCGACCCGACCGAACGCCTGCTCGTCGAGCAGGCCTTGGCGTTCGCCCGCGAACTCCGCAAGACGGCGGCGGCTTCGCCCGACGGCCGCGTGCTGCGCAACGCCGAGAGCTTCTGCGTCGTCCAAGGCCGCGAATTTCTGCGCACCGCCTTGGCCACGGTGCTCCAAGCCGAGGCCGACGCGGTCGAAAAAAAGGGGCCCCGGCCCGACGCTGCCCCTGCGGATCCCGCCGCGACAACAAAGGCCGCCACAACCGCCAAGTCCTGACGGGCGTGGGTTGGATCGGCCTCGCCCGCCTGCACCTCGTTTGCAGTTCCCCCGCCTGCCGCGATTCGGTCCAACCCCTCGACGACCGCCTCGGCCTGACCGATACCCTCACCGAAGCGGCGCGGCGTCTGCTCGGCCTGGCCGGCGGGAGTCGGTCGTTCGATTCCGCCAGCCGCCACCGGAAAACCTTCTGCGGCCTGGACGCCAGCGACGAGTTCCTCCGCAAAGTCACCGAGGCGACCGGGAAGAAACTCTCCGTTTGGCTGGACGAAGAACCCGAGGCGACGGAGGCCTTCGAACAGGCTCCGGGGGAAGCGGAATTCGAGACCGACGGGACGGCGGTGAACACGACCGAAGGCTGGAAGGAAGTGAAGATCGGCATCTTCGCCAAGCGGGAGCGGGGCGAATCGGTGGAGGCGGATCGCTGGGCCGACCGGACGTTGCCGGCGCCGGCGGCGCGGTTCGCCTTCGCGCGGATCGCCGAGAGCACCGACTTCGCGGCGGGGTGGGGTTCGACGGCGAAGCGGTTGGGCCTCGATCCGCAGGCGGGCAAAATCTCGGTGCTGGCGGACGGCGCGGCCTGGATTTGGGATCGGGCCGACGAGCAATTCCCCGGTTCGCCGCAGGGGCTGGACATCTTCCACACCCTGAAATACGTGGGCGACGGGGCGAAATTGCTCTTCGGCGACGGAACGCCCGAAGCGAAAACGCACGCGGATCGCGGCCGGGCGTTACTGCTGGCCGACGGCTACCCCGGCGTCGAAACTTGGGTCGGCGCGATGCTCGCGGCCGGGCCGACGGGCGACGGCGCGAACTTGGGCGGGGTATTGAATGACCTCAAAGACCACGAGGGGCGATTGAACTACGCGCTGCGTCTGAAGCGGGGCCAGTCGATCGGCACCGGCATGGTCGAAGGGGCGGCCAAGAACCTCATCGGCCGGCGACTGAAGGCCAACAACGCCCGCTGGCGGATCGAGAACGTCGGGAAAATGGCCGGCGTCTGCTCGGCCTTGTACAGCGACTGCTGGGACAACTTCTGGAATGCGGCCTGAACCGGGAAACCGAACTCCAAGAATCGT
>JAYUBA010001295.1:0-3407 GCA_043741075.1 Frigoriglobus sp. | reverse complement strand
GTCGCTCGACGACCTCGAACTCGCCATGAGCCGCGACACCGAGCGCCGCTGCCTGGCCGCCCTCGACCGCGCGCTCGCTCGACTCGCCGCGCCCGGTCACAGCCCACCGACGGAGGCACCGGTCCCGCCCCCGGAACAACCCACCTAACGCACTTCACCTGCCCCGGCCGCTCGGCGGCGAGGGGATTCCGCCGCCGGCCCGGTCAGCGCAGCCGGTCGGCTATCGCGGCGAGGGCCTCCGCGTCGGTGTCGGCGAGGAGTTCCTTCGCGGGCGTGGCACCGTCCCCCGCCCGATTGTCCCAGAACTCCAGCCACCACCGGCCGCCCGTCCGCCCGGCTTCGACTGCCCCGCCCGTGCCCTCGGCGAACACGAAGGCCGCGCGCCCGTCCCCGCGCACGCTCACGGCGTGCGGACCCGCCGCCGCCTGAAGCTGCCGGAGGCGCTCGTCGTCCGACATCGGCTCCCCCGTTCAGCCCTGAGGCGGTCCACCTCGCGAGTGAAGACAGCTTGGCGTCACCGCACGATCTTGCACTTCGGCAGCGCCTTCTGGAGGGCCTGCGCCCCGGCGTCCGTGACCGGCGTGCCGCTCAGGTCGAGGTCGGTCAGGCCCTTGAGGGCCGCCGCCCCCTTCAGCCCCGCGTCCGTCACCGCCGTGTGACTCAGGTCGAGGTCGTCGAGGCTCTTGAGGGCGGCCAGGTTCTTGATCCCGGCGTCCGTCACCGCCGTGTAACTGAGGTCGAGGGAGGTGAGTTTGGTGAGCGGGGCCAGCCCCTTCAGCCCCGCGTCGGTCACCCCGGTGCCGCCCAGGTCCAGGGCGGTGAGGGCCTTGAGGGCGGCCACGGCCTTCACGCCGGCGTCGGAGACCTTCGTGTCGCTCAAATCGAGGGCGGCCAAGTTCTTGAGGGGTGCCAGCCTCGATAACTCCGCGTCCGTCACCGCCGTGCCGCTCAAGTCCACGCCGGTGACGGGCTTGCCCGGCCGCTTCTCGTCGCGGGTGGCCGTCCCGCCCAGGCCCTCCACGAACGCCACCGCCTTGTCCTCGGCGGCGTCGGCCCGCACCGGCGCGGCCGGACCCAGCGCCAGCCACGACACGACCCCGCATAGCACCAACCGCGACATAGGAACTCCCCTGGGTGACTGAGCGCCCGATACTAACACACCCGCGAAGGGGCACAAGGCTTCAGCCGGGCGCGCCCGCAACCCCGCCGAGGCCACCGTGACCGCCGGCACTCACTCTTTCGCGTCGCCGGGCATCAGCCCCTGGAGACGCCTCGTAAGCGGCCAGGCCTTCCCCTTGTCGTCGAAGGTCACCACCCACACGCGGTCGAACACCGCGTCCTTCCACTTGTCCGGCACGCCGGTGGCACCGAGGGTAAGCGCAAATTCCGAGATCGTCCCGTGGTGCCAGCAGATCAGCACCGTCTTCCCCTCGTACTTCGTGTTTGTGGAAAGCTCATCGGCCAACTTGGGGTAGTCGTCGTTGGCGTACCCCGCGTTGACTTCCAACTTCAGTGCCTTCGCCAGGGGCGCGACGGTCTCCACAGGGCGGTTGCTGTGCTTCGACGGCTTCGTGGCGAAAATGAAGTCCGGGGTCGGGAACGGAGCGGAGCGATTGGCGGTCATCTCGAATAGTTCGGGAAGAGCCTTCGCCCGCTTCAGACCCTCTGGACTGAGGCCGATAGCGGTAGCGTCGGCCGGCTTCTCGGCGTGGCGGATGACGAGAATCGACTGGGGGCGGACCAACGGCTTGTCGGGTGCGGGCGAGCAACCGGCCGCGAGTGCGGCGAGCAGGAGGGCGAGAGGTGCTTTCACGGGAGGTCCTCGAAGGGTCCGCAAGAGGCAGGCCCATACTACTTGGTCGGCAGCGTCCGAACGAACTTCACCGCCCGCCCGATCCAGTCCTTCAATTGTGCGTCACCTTCGACACCCGCCAGGGCGACCACGACCCACCCCTTCATCGCGCCGCGCCCCGTGATGCGGAACTCGCTGACGTGATCTTCGCGCAACGCCCCGTCGCTTCGGTCGGGGCCGAGCCGGACCAGGAGGGAGTCCTTCCGGACACCGACGAGCAGGTTCCCGTTCAACAGGAAGCCGAGACCGCTGAACATCTTCCTCTCCTCGACGCCCTTGCGCCGCGCCAGGAGGTGCCGAACGCGGTCGGCCAGTGCTTCATCGAAGGGCATACCTGTTCCCCTGTCGTGCGGACCGCCCTCAACGGTTGCTCGCGGTAGCCCGACCCGCTCCCGTGCTTCCGTAACACCGTCGCGCGGTGCGTGGCGCATTCGTTCGCGGATCACCCCACCGTCAGCGTGAGCAGGCACACCTCCGGCGGCACATTGATCCTCAACGGCACGCCCGCCTCGCCCAGCCCGCGCGACACGAACACCGCCGACGCCGGCCCTTGCACCAGGCCGTGCCGGTACTTCGCGCCGTACTTCGACGGCAGCCGCGACGATCCCAGCCCGCGCAGGTACACCTGCCCGCCGTGCGTGTGACCGCCGAGGACCAGACCGACTCGGCCGTCGGGCCGGTCCTCGGCGAAGTCCGGGTTGTGCGACAGCAGGACCACCGCCGCCCCGGGCGGCACGCCGTCGAGCGCACGGTCCACGTCCGGCTTGCCCCACCAGAGGTCGTCCACGCCGGCGAGCCACAGGCGGTCGCCGCCGAGCGCCACCGGGCGGTTGCGGTTGGTCAGGTCGGTCAGCGGGGTCGCGGCGATCCGTTCCCGGTACACGGCCCCGCCGCGCTGCATGTCGTGGTTACCCGGCACCGCGAACACGCCCAGCGGCGCGGACAGGGCGGACAGGGCCTCCAGGCACGGCGGCAGTTGCGTGTGGGCGTCAACGCCCTTGTGGGCGTAGTCGCCGACCAGGGCGATGAGGTCCGGGGAGAGCGAATTGGTAAGCCGGACGGCTTCGCGGATGAAGTTGATCCCGACGAAGGGGCCGTGGTGCCGGTCGGCCAGGACGGCGACCGTCTTGCCGGCGAACGCAGAGGGCAGGTTCGGGACCGCGACGGTGTGGCAGGTGACCCGGATGTGTGCGGCCTCGTAGAACCCGTAGCCGGCGGCGAGGCCAGCGGCCCCGGCAAGCCCGAAGCCGACTTGGGCAGTCCTCCGGATGAACTTTCGGCGGCTAATCACGCGGGTGTTCCTCGGACCGGGAAGCGTTCACGGGCGGATATTGAACCGCATCGGGGGCGGGCGAGCTATGGCGATGTGACCGACCAGGCGGGCCGGTTACACCTAAACGCTCAAGCCGCAAAGCGATAGTTGCCGATTCTCCCGCGCCGGCGTCCGATTCGTCTATACTTGTTCTTCTTTACTCCCCTGTAGCTGTACTGTGTCGGGTCATAGTCGTTGATGTACCCTATTGGGTGCCAAGAGTTTCCGCCGGCACCAGTGGTA
>JAYUBA010001294.1:0-3407 GCA_043741075.1 Frigoriglobus sp. | reverse complement strand
CGAAGAGGTGCCGGCGGTCGGACGATGAGGCATAACTACCCCCGCCTTTGGCGAACCGGGTCTGGGTCCGCCCACCGGCTTCGAGCGTGATCCGGGATCCGACCACATCGCGGTGTGCGTCACCGACCAATTCCACGCCCACCCAGTGCCTGTCTGTCGCCGGAAGGACATTCCGGAGCAGAGCAACGGGTTCATTCATGTTGCTTACGGCGAGGTCAAGTCGGCCGTCGTTGTCCATGTCGGCGAGGACGGCTCCGCGACTCTGGTGTGGCTGTTGGAAGTACGCCCCCCCCCTCTTGGTAATGTCTTTGAATTGACCTTTGCGGTTCAGGAACAGCACCGGGTTTTGACGGCGTGTGGTTCCCGACGGGTACCGAATCGCGTGGCCGTTTGCGATGAACAACCCCTCCCACCCCCCCAAGTCGAAGTCCCCGAATCCCGTTCCCCAGCCGACGTATTTCTGCCCGATCACACCGATGCCGGACGTCTGGGTCGCGAACACGAACAAGACTTTGTCGCCCACCGAATGATTCCGGTAAAGCGCGTGGAACTCGTTCTCGTAGTTCGTGACCCACAAAGCCGGCTTGCCCGTCCCTTCGGGGTCTCCGGCGTCCACGCCCATGCTCCCGTTCGGTGAACCGCCGCCGTCGAGGGCGACGCCGGAGATCATGCCTTGTTCGGCGAACCGGATTTTTCCCGGACTGGACTTGTTGACGTAGAGGAACTTCGCAACGGTATCGTTGGCCACATACACATCGGGCTTGCCATCGAAGTTGACATCGACGACGACCACCCCCAGAGACTTGCTCGCGTGTTCCCCCCCCGGGTGGATGCCGGCCTCGGCACCGACATCGATAAATGTGCCCTTGCCCGTGTTTCTGTACACCTTGCTGGGCAACCCCTTGAACTTCTTCGGCGGGCAGACATCGGGCTCTTTGCCATAGTCGCAGGCCGGGTGATTGGCAAACGACCAATCTACGTACTGGCAGACGAACAAGTCCGGGAAGCCGTCTCCGTCGAAGTCGGCCCAAGCGGCACTCGTCGCCCACGTGATCCCTTTATCGAGCCCCGCCGTCGCGCTCACATCGACGAATCGGCGCCCACCCTTGCCGTCCGGTTCGTTGTGGAACAGGGCAATCCGGCCCCAACCGGTGACGAGCAGATCGGGCCACCCGTCGCGGTCGTAATCGCCGACCGCGACACCGTGCGAATAAAACCAGGGCGTATCGCCAGCCAGTTTGTCCAAGCCGACTGCGCTCGTCACGTCGCGGAACTTCCAGTTCCCCTCGTTGCGGTAGAGCCGGCAAGAGTGGCCGAGGATCTGTTTGTTATCGGCCCCCCCGAAATGCCCTCCACCCACGAAGAATAAGTCGAGCAGACCGTCGCCGTCGAAGTCGATCACGGCCACGCCACCGCCCAGCGACTCCAGGATGGATAGGTGCGGGGGTTGGACTTCCTCGCCGTTGCGATAGGCAAAGTCGATGCCCGCCGCCGCAGCTACTTCCTGAAAGAAGTCCGGACCGAGCAGATCAGGGTCGATCGCGGCGGGGGCGGTCGCCGGCCCTGGCTCTGGCTCCGGCTTAGCGCCGCAACCCACGGACACGAGCACGCCGGCAAGCCCCGCTGTGACCACCGCCATTACGACTACGACGAACGAGCGTCTTCTCATCGCTGATCCCACAAGAGGCCGTAAACTGCTCACGGGCTGGGCCGCCCGCCGGTAGCCCCGGCGGGCACCGCCTCAGACGGAACCCGAATCTGGCGACGGTGACCTTCCGCCCTGGCCCGGTCGCCTTTTGCCTCGTGGTACGCGGCCAAGGCGCTGTGCCCACGTTGGTTGGCGGGGTCACGTTCAAACGCCCGCTCCAGCCAGTACATTGCCACGTTCTCCCGGCCGATCTGCAGGAACATGGTCCCCAGTTCCGCGTAGTTATCGGCCGTCGCCGTCGGGCTGTCCGCGATGTCTTTGAGGAGAGCGTTGATGCGGCTCACCACTGCCTGCTTTCGCTCGTACTCGGCCAGGACGGCGGCGGATTCGTTCGTCCGGTTCTGGAGTTGAAGTGCGGAGGCCAGGATGAACAGGGCCTCCGTGTCGGCCGGGTCCGCCGCGAGCACGAGCCGGAGCCTTCGCTCGGCATCGACCCCCCGCTCCTCTTGGATGTCGAGACTCGCAAGGGAAATCAGCAACGGAGCGTCGTTCGGCAAATCGGCGAGAGCCGTCTCCATCAGGCGTCGCGCCTCTGTCGCATTTCCCTGAAGGAAGCGGCACATTCCCAGTCGCGCTTGCACGCGCGGATCGTTGGGGACTTGTTGGTACAGCCTCTCCAGGTGCGGCAAAGCGTCCGGAACCTGTTTGTCCTCCAAGAGCATTTCCACCAATCGGAGCCGGGCCGGGACCAAGTCGGGGCTTATTTCCAGTGCGCGGTCATAATCCTCTTTCGCCGCCTTCGGGTTGTTGAGCCGTTCGAGTACCCAACCGCGCCAGTAGTAGGGTTTCGAGTTGTGCGGTTCGAATCCGATCCACCGAGTGAGGCAGGCGTACGCCGGCTTGTACCGCAGTCGGTGCATGTAGGCGCGAGCAAGCGTATCGAGGATCTCTGGAGACTCCGGATGCCCCTGCTCAACGAGGTCGAATAGCGCCGGGGCCAGTTCGTCCATCTCGCCGGCCTGCACCCGTATGAGGAGGAACTCCAACTGGACGCCTTCGGTCGCGCCATCCTGGAGTTGCAGGCAGCGGTTGAGATGCCCTTCCGCTGCGGAGAAGTTGCCGGTCATACGGGCGGCCCGGGCGGCGAGTAGGTGGACCTCGACGGACCGCGGCCAGATCCAGAGACACAGGGCGAGCCGTTCCCGGGCCTCACCCGGTCGCTCCGTTTTGAGGGCGACCTGCGCGGCCCGCCATTGGTGAACGGCGTAGCCCCAAAGTCCGACGCCCAGCCCCAACAGCAGGGCGCACGCGAACAGAACGGCTCGTCGCGGTCGTCGCAGCGCCGCCTTCCAGACGCGAAGCGGGAGGCGAAGCCCCCTGCCGAGGGTCCGGAACAGACGCGGACCGTGCCCTGGCACCGGCTTTGTAACCGGATCTCGCAGAGACGGCGAGTCGAGAGAACTGGACATAGGATGGGGTGCCCAAGAGTGGACTCGTTGGGCCGATTAGAATCGCGGTGCCTCAGGAAACGCTTCACGCACCCCAGGCCGTGTTGATTGAAGCCGGGCAGTTTCGATCTTCCGATCAGCTTATTTCAGCCAGATCGTAATCGCGGCGGCCAGTCCCTCGATCCGCTCCCACTGCTCCTGCGGTGTCTCGTGCCGTTGCATCCATACCCCTCGGTTGGTTGCCCGAATCGCTGGAGGCGTTTACCAGTCCTCGCAGGTTCAATCAAAACGGCCTGGCAGGCTTTGACGAA
>JAYUBA010001293.1:0-3409 GCA_043741075.1 Frigoriglobus sp. | reverse complement strand
CCCCTCCCTTCAGGGAGGGGGAGGAAATCCGGCTCCCCCCTCCCTTCAGGGAGGGGGGTTGGGGGGGTAGGTTCTTCTTTGGAACAACCGCTCATGCCCGAATCGAACCCGGAACTGACCCGCCTGCACGACCTCAACGAGTTGCCGTCGTGGCGGCGGTGGGGGCCGTACCTCTCGGACCGCCAGTGGAGTACGGTCCGCGAGGACTACTCGCCCACCGGCGACCCGTGGGCGTACTTCCCGTTCTGGCACGCGCACCGCCGCGCCTACCGGTGGGGCGAAGACGGCCTCGCCGGCGTCAGCGACGACGGCCAGCACCTGTGCCTCGCGCTCGCCCTCTGGAACGGCCAGGACCCGATCCTCAAGGAGCGCCTGTTCGGCCTCCCGAACGAGGACGGCAACCACGGCGAGGACGTGAAGGAACTGTACTACCACCTCGACGCGACGCCGACGCACTCGTACCTGAAGATGCTGTACAAGTACCCGCAGGCGCGGTTCCCCTACGAAAAGCTGCACGAGGAGAGCAAGCGCCGCGGCCGGCATGACATGGAGTACGAACTCCTCGACACCGGCACGTTCGACGAGAACCGGTACTTCGACGTGTTCGTGGAGTACGCCAAGGCCGGGCCGCGCGACATCCTCATGCGCGTCACCGCGCACAACCGCGGCCCGGACGCGGCCCCGCTCCACGTCCTCCCGACGCTGTGGTTCCGCAACACCTGGAGTTGGAAGCCGGACCAGCCGCGGCCGGCGATCCAGCACTCGTCGCACGGCGGGCTGAAGCTGTTCCACCCGGAGTGGGACGCGTACCGGTTCTGGGCCGGCGGGGCCACGAACTCCGGCGACACGTTCAACGAGAGCGTCCCGTCGCTCACCCGCCTCGGCTACATGTTCACCGAGAACGAGACCAACACGCCCGCCCTCTTCAACACGACGGACACCGGCTTCTTCAAGGACGGGTTCAACGAGTACGTGGTGAACGGGAAGCGGGACGCAGTGAACCCGGAGGGCACCGGCACGAAGGCCGCGGCGCACTACAAGTTCGTCGTCCCGCCGGGCGGGTCGGTGACGGTGCGGTGCCGCCTGCGGCACGCGTCGGACGGTCCCGACGACCCGTTCGTCGCGTTCGACCGCACGTTCGCCGAGCGGATCGGCGAGACCGAAACGTACTTCGCGCACTCCCAGCACGACATCCCGGACGAGGACGCCCGCCGCATCCAGCGGCAGGCCATCGCCGGGCTGATCTGGACCAAGCAGTACTACCAGTACGACACCTACCGGTGGCTCAAGGGCGACGCGGGCACGGTCACCCCGCCGGAGCAGCGGTGGTACACCCGCAACAGCACCTGGCAGCACTTCAAAGCCGCCGACATCCTGTCGATGCCGGACAAGTGGGAGTACCCGTACTTCTGCGCCTGGGACACCGCGTTCCACGCGGTCGCGTTCGCCCCGTTCGACCCGGAGTTCGCCAAGGACCAACTGCTGCTGCTGTGCCGCGAGTGGTACACGCACCCGAACGGCCAGTTGCCCGCCTACGAGTGGAACTTCTCGGACGCCAACCCGCCCGTTCACGCGTGGGCCGCGTGGCGCGTGTTCCAGATCGACCGCAAGCACCGGCACACGCTCCGCACCGGCGGGCACGAGCAGCACGGGCACCACGAAGAGGGCGCGTGGGACGGCGACTGGGACTTCCTGGAGCGCGTGTTCCACAAGCTGATGATTAACTTCACCTGGTGGGTGAACCAGAAGGACGCGCAGGGGCGGAACGTGTTCCAGGGCGGGTTCCTCGGCCTGGACAACATCGGCGTGTTCGACCGCAGCCACCCGCTCCCGACCGGCGGCTTCATCAACCAGGCGGACGGCACCGCGTGGATGGCGATGTACGCGCTGAACCTCATGCGCATCGCGCTCGAACTCGCCACCCGCAACCCGGTGTACGAGGACATCGCGATCAAGTTCTTCGAGCACTTCCTGGGCATCGCGAAGGCGATGACCGACATGGCCGGCAAGGGCGTCGGCCTGTGGGACGAGCAGGACGGGTTCTACTACGACGAACTGACGCTCCCGGACAACCGCGTCGAGCGGCTCAAGGTGCGGTCGATGGTCGGCCTCATCCCGCTGTTCGCGGTGGAGGTGCTGGAACCGGAACTGCTGGCGAAGATGCCGGCGTTCGCGACGCGCCTCCGGTGGGTGCTGGAGAACCGCGCCGACATGGCGGGTCTGGTGTCGCGCTGGTTCGAGCCGGGCCGCGGCGAGCGCCGGCTGCTGTCGCTCATGCGCGGGCACCGCATCAAGAAGTGCCTGTCGCGGGTGCTGGACGAGAACGAGTTCCTGAGTCCGTTCGGCGTGCGCGGGCTGTCGCGCTACCACCGCGACCACCCGTACCAGTTCAAGATGGGCGACCACACGCTGACGGTGGGCTACGTGCCGGGCGACTCGGACTCGGGGATGTTCGGCGGCAACTCGAACTGGCGCGGCCCGGTGTGGTTCCCGGTGAACTTCCTCATCATCGAGAGCCTGCAACGGTTCCACCACTACTACGGCCCGGACTTCCAGATCGAGTTCCCGGTGGGCAGCGGGAAGACGATCACGGTGCTGGACGCGGCGCTCGAACTGACGCGCCGGCTGACGCGCGTGTTCCTGCGCGACGGGAGCGGGCGGCGCCCGTGCTTCGGGCGGTACGAGAAGATGCAGACCGACCCGCACTTCAACAACTACCTGCTGTTCCACGAGTTCTTCCACGGCGACCACGGCACGGGGTTGGGCGCGAGCCACCAGACCGGCTGGACGGCGCTGGTGGCGAAGCTGCTGAACCCGCGCCGCGGGGAGCGCCTGTACGACGAACTCGCGACGGCGGAGACGCTGACCGCCCCGCCCGGCGCGGCGGGCGTGTCCGTGGGCAAGTCGGCCCGCACCGGACAGCAGTAGGCCGGTCTTGCCTCCGTTTGCCGCTCTGGACGAGTCGCCAACGTTGCGGAGCGGCGGAAGACGGCATGCGCACAGCGGCGACACATTCCGCACCTCGCGCGGATGGAGTATCATGGAGGTAACTTCTACCAGGAACCGCCATGAGCGACCCCGCCACCCCGCCCCCGGCCGACGGCACGCACAACCTACAACCGAGCGACCAAGAGCGCATCGCGCGCGATTTGGGGCCGAGTACAAGTGCGTTGACACCGTCCGGCAGTGCGTCGGTGCGCCCCGCCGCGCAACCGCAAATCGGTCGGTTCGAGATCAGGAGAATGCTCGGCGAAGGCGCATTCGGCCGTGTGTACTTGGCGTTCGACCCGTCGCTGGACCGGGAGGTGGCGGTCAAGGTGCCGCACAGCGTCGGGCTAACGACCGAGTTCCGCGAACGATTCTTGCGCGAAGCACGCGCGACCGCCAAAATTCACCACCCGAACGTGTG
>JAYUBA010001292.1:0-11013 GCA_043741075.1 Frigoriglobus sp. | reverse complement strand
CGGGCTGACGCCGCGCCGCTCGCCAAGACACATCAAGGGTTTCACCCATGTGACTCCGACTCCGCTCTTCGTCGCGCCTGTGTCCGCGTTTATCGTGTCGTCTGTTCCGTCCAATTCCCTTCGCCCCGAAGGTTGCCGTGGCCATCCAGTTCCGCTGCCCGGCGTGCGACCGGTTGCTGTCGATCGCGACCCGCAAGGCCGGCGCGCGCACCGCGTGCCCGAGCTGCAAGACGACCGTCACCGTGCCCGGCACGCCGCCCGCGGAAGGCGGCGGCCTCCGCACCGTGCTGGTGACCGCGTGTGTCGCGCTGGTTCTGTTCGGCGGACTGGCGCTGGCGCTCACGCTCGCGCTGCGTAAGCCGGCCGCGCCGGCCGGCGAGCAAGCGCGGGTCGAGCCGCCCGCGCCTCCGGTTCTGCCTCAACAGCCGCCGCCGGGCGCGGCGGTTTCCGACGCGCCGCAACAGCCCGTTCGCCCTGCGGCTCCGAATAAGCCGGTTCCGAACGGCCCCTTGCTCGTTTCACCTTCGCAACAGCCCGCGCAGCTGCCGCAAGTGTCACCGCAGCCGGCCGTGGCGCCGCCCCCGCGAGCGGTCGTGAAGCGCCCGGCGCCGCCGCCGGACCGGTTCGGCAACCCGGTCGGCCCCGACATCGGGCTGGGGCAGGACGGCGAGTTCAAGGGGAAGAAGCTGCTGTTCTGGTGCGCGTTCGAGAACGCCGGCAAGGTGTTCTTCGGGCCGACCAACCCGCTGTGGAAGGCGCTAGAGGCGAAGGGGTTCGTCGTCGCCCGCGCGTTCGGCAAGTTCGACCCGGCGTGGCTGAAGGAGGCCGATCAGTTGTGGATCGTCTCCTCCGGCCGGCTCGAACTCCCGGCCGGAATCACGCCGGACCTGCTCGCCGACGCGGTCAGCTTGCTGCCGGCGGAAGCGATCCCGTCGGGCTTCACGCTCCCGGAGTATCAATTCATCGTGCGAGCGACGCTGGACGTGGCGTTCTCCCCGCGACACACGCTCGACGAGAAAGCGTACAAGGCGATCGAGGGGTTCGTGAAGGCCGGCAAGGGGCTGTGCCTGCTCGCGGACGACGAGCCGTTCACGGCGGAAGCGGACGAACTGGCGCGCCGGCTGTTCGACGCTCGCGTGAGCGGGAACTACATCGCGGACAAGACCGCGACCGTCCGCGGGCGTGGGCTGACACCGGCCGAGGTCCGCAAGTTCGGCGGGCAGTTCGAGGCGGACGATCACGCGCTTTTAACGGGCGTGAACTTCCTCTTCGAGGGGATCACCGTGAGCAACGTGAGCGCGTCGGACAAGCTGGACGCGGCGCTCAAGGCGAGCGACGGGAAGACGCTCATCGCGGTGTCGAAGGTGCCCGGCCGGCGGGTGGTGATCGACTGCGGGTTCACGCGCTACTGTCACGGCCCGACGGAGCGCACGAGCTACGTGTCCAAGACCGCCGGCACGGTCCGTCTGGCGCAGAACATCGCCGCGTACCTCGCGGGCAAGGATGCGCCCAAGAAGCCGTAGGGCGCCTATCATTCCTCCATGCTCGCACACCTCCGCACCCTCCGGCTGGCCGCGTGGCTCGGTTGGCAGCTCGAAACCAACTGGGCCAGCCCGTGGCTGTTCACCCTTCGACGTGCAGTTGAAGCGGTCCGAGGCGCACACGTGTGCAACGCGTGCCATTGCCTCGACGGGGCGCTGATGCTGGGTCTCAGTTATCCCGCGACAGCGGGTTCGGAGGCGGCTTCGGCGATGTGGAAGGTCAGGCGGCGGTTGCAGAGCGTGATTTGGTCGCCGGACTGGAGCCGGGTCGGGGCGGGGATCTTCTTGCCGTTGAGGAGCGTGCCGTTCTTCGACGCCACGTCGTGGAGTTCGCACCGCAGGTCGGAATGCACCAGGATCGCGCAGTGCCGACGCGAGACGCACTCGTCGCGGACGATCACGTCGTTGTCCGGGAGCCGGCCGACGCTGTTCATCCCGACGTGGAGCGGGTAGACGTTGAGGCCGTCCTTGAGGTAGAAGGTGAAGTGACCGGCGAGTCCGTTGCCGGGGTGGGCACAAAGGGGAGCGGCGAGGGTGGAACCCCCGAGTCGCTCGTCGTCGAGGATTCGCAAGTCCCCGGCCATCGTCTGGCTCCCGCACGCCGCCTGAATGACCTCGCGCGCAGCGCGGAACGTGTCCCGCCTGGGCTGGCCTTCCAAGTGCATGCTATGGAGCCGAGGGTCTGACATGTCCGCCTCCGGGCGGCCGACCGGGAACGGCGTAAGTGCCGTTCCTACCAGTAGCATTCGTCAACGACTGGCGTCCGTCAATACTCCTTGACGGAAAATCGAATGGTGTTGTAAACAACCCGCCCACCCTTGCCTACCGTATTTTCCTGCCTATTCGGAAAATTGGGCCGAAAAGAGCCGGGCGGGGGCCGAATTCCGACGCGGCATGAATTTATATGCTGGCGGCTGAAATCTCCAACACCTTGAACCGAACGGTCCCGCTGGGGACTTGAATCTCGACGGTATCGCCCTTCTTGCGGCCGATCAGCCCCTGACCGATGGGACTGCTCGTGAGGATCCGTCCCTTGTCGGGGTTCTCCTGGCCCGGTCCGACGAATTCAAAGGTCTCTTCCTCGTCGATGTCGAGGTCCATGACCTTCACCTTACTGCCGAACGCGACCGAATCCTTCGGCAGCGTGCTGGTATCGACGATGACCGACCGCGAGAGGCGGTCGGACAGGTCGTTGATGCGGGCCTGGAGGATGCCCTGGTCCTCGCGTGCGGCGTGGTACTCGGCGTTCTCGCTGAGGTCGCCCATTTCACGGGCCGTGGCGATCCGCTTGGTCAGCTCGATCATGTCGCTGCCGCGCAGGCGGTCGAGTTCGGTCTTGAGCTTGTCGTAGCCTTCCCGCGTCATGGGGATGCGGTCGTCAGCCATGGCCGAACGCTCCTCGGTCAGTCGGTCCGCCGCGGGCGATTGCGGCGCGAGCGATAACAGAAACTCATCCCGTCCCGGCCCCGAAGTGAAAAGGGCAAGATGATAAAGGCGAAATGAAGAGTGCGATCAGAGGAAGGAACCGCACGGTTCTCTTGCCCCTTATTTCGCACTTATCGTCTTGCCCTTATCATTCTTCAGCCGGAAAAGGTCGGGCGGTCGCCAAAGCGCTGGTGGCTGGCGACCGCCGGGTGAACGCAACGTCAAGGCATTATACGTCGTCGGGCACGGCGCGGAGAATAATCCGGCGAAAAGGGCGGTTCGGGACGGGCCACCCCCACGCGGTCCATTCCCCGATCCGCGCGCGGTGCGGCAGGTCCAGTTCCATGACGCGGTCCACGCACTCCTGTTCCGCCGGTTCCAGCTTCCGCGTGGCCGGCACCCGGTTCCCGCGACGACTGGCGACGACCCCGTCGTCCACCACCGCGATGACGCACGGCTGATCCAGGTCCAGCAGGCGGGCGGCGACCGCCTCCATGCTCGCGGTGGAAAACACCTTCTGGAGCGCGGGCACGTCGTACTTGCAGTCGCGGAGGGCGGCGCGGAGCATTCGCGGGGGGACGAGTACCCGTGCGAGGGTCAGCCCGCGGACGTGCGTTGCGAACTGCTTGCTCTCGCTCCCCAGAGGCACGTTTAACTTGTGGCAGATCTCCGGGAGGAGCAACCGGGCGACGCCGTCGGCCGCGGCCCGCTGTTGCTGCTCGGCGGTCATGTCGGTGGTGAGGGCGATCCCGCCGGAGTGGCGCGCCCGCGGCCGGTGCCGGCCGGACTCGTCCCCTTCCGCCGGTTCGACCCATTCGACGGGAATGCCGAGATGGTTCTCCGCGAGGACGAGAGCGTTCACGGGCGGGGCCGTCACGCCCGCGCGTTCGAGCATTCCCGTGACCAGCCGGTCGATCGCCTCGACCAGTTCTTCCTGCGAGAAGTCCATGTGGGGAATGTAAACCGAAACGTGCGAAAGGGGAAAGTCAGAAATGCCACGGCGAAGGCGATCACGAGTCTTCGAGCCACCACGACTGGCCGAACGACGCGGCCGGGTCCGGTTCGGCGCGGAGCCGGCGGCCGTCGATGGCCCCGCCGCGCAGGCCGAGTGTCATCGGGATGGTGAGCGCGCCGCTGTCGCGGGTGAGTTGGGCGACGATGCGCACGTCCAGCGTGCGACGGTCGAGATCGCGCAGTTGGATAATCAACTCGCCGAGGTCGTAAGGGAACCTTCCGCCGCCCACCGTGACGGATCGCCGCTGTAGTGGCATTGCCGGGTCGAACGGGAGCGGCGTCACCACGCCGGGCTTGAACTGACCCCAGACGTATTGCGGAATGATCGAGAGGTGGCTCCCGGTGTCGATGACGCAATCGGGAGCGGAGGCCGTGAGAGACGCGCCGGCCCCCGGCTGAATTAGAGTCATCAGATCGACGTAAGTCTGGAGCCGGAGGGCGGGGATCGAGCCGTGCTTTCCGTCCGTCCTGACGAACCGAAAGTCGGGGTTCCCAGGGGCGTATTTCAGGTACAAGCGAATGCGGGCCACACCCACTCCTGCACATCAGTAGTTGCCGGACCAAGCTTCTTCTTCGGTGGGAATGTATCGGACTAGGACGTGATAAGGCGGTAAGGTCCGGAGTTTCACGTCCAGTCGGCTGAAGAGCGCTTCCTTGTCGCGGTCGGCATCAATGATCTGCTCACCAAAGATGGCGATGTGCATCCCTTCATACTGCCTGAGGAGTTCGGGCGGAGCCTTCCAATCCAACCACTCCACCGATGCGAACAGGGCATCGGAGTCGGCCGGCGTCGGGTCCGGGTACGGCGGGGCGGTCGCGGTCGCATTCGCAGACGGGTCGGGTGCGGACATGGCGTCTCCTCGCGGGGCGTGCGCCCATTGTCGCATGAGGACGCGCGGAGCGGAAGGGCGCACAGCGGGGGATCAGCGGCTGAAGAGGCGGCGGAGGAACGCGCGGAACCCGCCCGGCTTCGCGGGCGCGGCGGGCCTCGCGCCCCTCGCCTGGTACGCGGGCGGCGGTACGGACTGCGCGGTGCGGGCCGCGTCCGGCGGCGCGGTCGAGAGGCCCAGCGCCTGCCACTGGGCCACCGGCAGCCACGCCTGGAGCGCCGTCACCACGGCGCGGGCCGACGGGTAGCGGACGTGCGGGTCCTTCGCGCCCATCTTCTGCACGATCGCGTCCAGTTCCGGCGGCACCTTCGGCTTGAGCTTCGCCGGCGACGGCACGCCGCGGATCTGCCGCTCGGCCATCATTTCCGGGGCCAGACCGGGGAACGGCACCTGCCCGGTGAGCAGGTAGTAGAACGTCGAGCCGAGGCTGTACACGTCGCTCCGGGCGTCCATCTCGGACCCCCACGCCTGCTCCGGCGCGATGTGCGCGATCTCCTCCGCGTACTCCTGCGTGCTGATCCGCTTGGTCACCCGCGCCCACGGGCTTTCCAGCATGTGCGTCAGCCCCAGGTCGATGAGCTTGACGCGGCGGTCCGGGAGCAGGGCCAGGTTGCCCGGCTTCACGTCGCGGTGGATCAGCCCGCACTCGTGCGCGTGCATCAGCCCGACCGCGGCCTGTACGATCAGTTGCGCCGCCGCGTGCGGCACCAGCGGCCCCTTCTCGGTCACCATCTTGTCGAGCGTCGGCCCGCCGACGTACTCGGACACGACGAAGTACGTGCCCTGCCAGTAGCCGATGTCCAGCACGCGGGCCACGGCCGGGTGGTTCACCTTCGCGGCCGCGCGCACCTCCAGCATGAACGCTTGCAGGATGGTCGGGTCGCTGGCCCGGTCGGTGGGCAGCACCTTCAGCGCCACGATCTCCTTCGACGTGGTGTCCTCCGCCTTGAACACCATGCCGACGCGGTCCTGCCGGATGCCGTCCAGAACCTTGTACTGGTCGAGGACGAACCCCTGGGTCCGCCCGTTGAGCAGTTGCATCGCCTGGAACTTGGTGAGCAGTTTCTTGCGGACGAGGAGCGCCGCGACTTGGAGCGGGTCGGTGGTGGCCGGATCGACGTGCGCCTCGGTGAACACCGAGATGAGGTCGTCGGGCGTGAGCAACCCGCTCTTGCGGATGGCGTTGAGGAACGGGGAACGGAGCTGCGGGAGGCGGGTGTGCGTAGCCACGTCGAGGCGACTCCGTCGTGACCGGGCGAGGTCATCGACCGAAGTGTAGGACGGGAATGCGAGCGCCGAGGAAATCCGGGCCGAAATGCCCGACAGAGGCGGGTCGCGCGCCGGGAATCCGGACGACGAGGCGGGGGCGTGGTGTTTCGGCCGACTTTTCTTCTTATGGTGCGGGCGTCCCGCCTGCTCTTGGCTTTGTGCAGGCCAGAGGCCCGCACCACAAGAAGACAGCAATCACGGAATCCAGTTTGTCTCCGGCCCGATCATCACGCAGAATTCGGCCAGTAGCTTCGCCGCGTTGGTCAGGTCGTCCAGGTGAACCACCTCGACCGGGCTGTGCATGTAGCGGTTCGGGATGCCGATCAGCCCCGTTGCGACGCCCTCGCGTGCGATCTGAATCGCGTTCGCGTCGGTGCCGGTGGCGCGCGGCGTGCCGCGCACCTGAACCGGGATGTCGTGCGCCGTCGCAGTCTCTTCGAGCAGGTCGAACACGCGCGGGCTGACGTTCGGGCCGCGGTACAGCACCGGGCCGCCGCCGCACTTGATGTCGCCCTGCGTCTTCTTGTCGTTGCCGGGCGTGTCGGTCGCGTGGCACACGTCCACCGCGACGCCCACGGTCGGGTTGATCGCATACGCGGCCGTGGTCGCGCCGCGCAAGCCGATCTCTTCGGCCACCGTGGACACGCCGTACACCGCGGCCTTCAGCGAGCGCCCCTGAAGCAACCGCACCGCCTCCATGCACACCCACAGCCCGACCTTGTCGTCCATCGCGGGGCTGGCGGCGAGGCTGTTCCGCAGCGGGCGGTAGCCGAGCGCGAACGTGAGCGGGTCGCCGCACCGCACGAGCGATTCGGCTTCCTCCTTGTTCTTCGCGCCGATGTCCACCCACACGTCGGTGAAGTCGGGCACCTTCGAGCGCTCTTCCGGCTTCAGGAGGTGAATCGCCCGCCGCGCGACCACGCCGGGAATCGCCCCGCCCTTTCCCCAAACCGTGAGGTTCTGGCCGAGGAGGATTTGCATGTCCCAGCCGCCGATGGGCTGGATGTAGAGGAACCCTTCGGAGTCGATGTACTGCACCATGAGGGCGATCTGGTCGCAGTGCCCCGCGAGCATGATTCGCGGCGCGTCGGCCGGCCGGCCTTCGGGGAAGCGGGCGGCGAACACGTTCCCGTGCGTGTCGGTGCGCACGTCGTCCGCGAACGCCTTCGCGTAGGTGCGGACCACCTGCTGGATCGGCTGCTCGAACCCGGACGGGCTGGGCGTTTCGAGCAGCGCCTTCAGGAACTCGTGCGACGTATGCTCCATCTCGAAGCTCCAGAATGAAGAGAAGAGGAGCCGCAGATAAACGCCAATGAACGCAGATCAAGCAAGAAGGAGTGTATTGAGCTCTGTTTTCTGTCTGATCGGCGTTCATCGGCGTTCATCTGCGGCTCCTCTTCTTCTGCCTTATCAATGCCGGAAGTGCCGGACGCCGGTGAACAGCATCGCGATGCCGTGTTCGTCGCACGCGGCGATGCTGTCCTTGTCCTTCACCGAGCCGCCCGGCTGGATGATCGCGGTGACGCCGGCCGCCGCCGCCGCATGAACGTTGTCCGGGAACGGGAAGAACGCGTCCGACGCCAGCACGCTTCCCTTCGACCGCTCCCCGGCCTTCTTCACCGCGAGTTCCACCGACACGACACGCGACATCTGGCCCGCGCCGACACCCACGACGTGGGTGTCCTTCGCGAGAACGATCGCGTTCGACTTCACATGCTTGCAGACGAACCACGCGAAGTGCAGCGCGGCGGCCTCCGCCTCCGTCGGCTGGCGCTTGGTGGCAACCTTCCACGCGTCGGGTTTGTCGGCGCCCACGTCGCGGGTTTGCACGAGTAGCCCGCCATCGACGCGGCGGTAGTCGAGTCCTTGCGGCCCGCCGGTGAGGTCGCCCGTCTTCAGGAGGCGGACGTTCTCCTTCCACTTCTTCAGCGCGTCGAGGGCGTGCGGTTCGTAGTCGGGCGCGATGACGCACTCGATGAACCGCTTGGCCTTCGGGTCCATGAGGGCGGCGGTGGTGTCGGCATCGACGGGCCGGTTGAACGCGACGATGCCGCCGAACGCAGACTGCGGGTCGCCGTCCCACGCCGCGCTGAACGCGTCCGCGAGTTTCGCCGCCATCGCCGCGCCGCACGGGTTGTTGTGCTTGACGACCACGCACGCCGGCCCGGCGAACTCCCGCGCCAGGTTCAGCGCCGAGTCGAGGTCGAGGATGTTGTTGTAACTGAGTTCCTTCCCGTGCAGTTGCTGCGCGGTCGCGACGCAGCCGGGCTTCGGAATGGGTTCTCTGTAGAACGCGGCCTGTTGGTGTGGGTTCTCGCCGTACCGGAGCGACTGGATGCGGGTCATCTGAACGGTACATACGAAGGGGAGAGTGTCGCCAGCGAGAGTATCCCCGACGCCAGCCGGCTCAATTCCTTCAAAGTAACTGCGGATGGCGTTGTCGTAGTGGGCGACAAGCTCGAATGCCTTTGCCGCGAGTTCCAGGCGGATATCCCGACTGAGTTGCCCCCCCAGTTCTTCGAGCGCGCTCAACACCCGCGCGTAATCATCATGGTCAGTTACGATTGCCACACTTGCGAAGTTCTTCGCGGCGGCGCGGACCATGCACGGGCCGCCGATGTCGATGTTCTCGATCGCCTCGGCCTCGGTCACGCCCGGCTTCGCGACCGTCTGCTCGAACGGGTACAGGTTGCACACCACCAGGTCGATTTCCGGCAGCGCATGGTCGGCGAGCGTCTGCATGTGCTCCGGCTTGTCGCGCTTCGCGAGCAGCCCGGCGAAGATCGCCGGGTGCAGCGACTTCACGCGGCCGTCGAGCATTTCGGGGAACTTGGTGATCTCCGCGACGTCCTTCACCGGCAGCCCGGCGTCCGCGAGCGCCTTCCGCGTGCCGCCGGTGGCGATCAGCTCGACGCCGTACTTGGTGACGAGTTCGCGCGCGAAGTCGATCAAGCCAGTTTTGTCTGAGACACTCAACAGCGCACGACGAATGGGACGAAGCACAACGACCTCCAATGCCAACAAGCCAGCAAGCCCAGCGACGGCCGTCGCTGGGCTGGAGCTTCAAAGCTGTTCTAGGTTCTTCGACGCACCTGTACCACTCTCCCTGTGTGCCGCATCGTGACCCCGCCAGGGAAGTCGCACGCGCCGGCGTTACGACACGCAACTTCGACCGCGCGATCCCATGCGTCGAAGGTCATGTCGCTCATCGGCCAGCCCTCGCGCTCCCACACCAGGCGCAGTGCAGCCCGAAGCACCGCCCGCGGCGCGGCGAGCAGCGTCGCCGCGTCGAGGATGATCGCGTTCGCGGCGCGCGGGCGCTCGGCCTTCGCCAGCAGTTCGGCCGCCGCGGCGGTGATGACCTCGTGCGCCTCGTGCGCGTGTTCCGCGAGGTGGGCGAGCGCCGACACCACGTCCGGGTTGAACGTGCGGAGGAGCGGAAGCAGTTCGTGCCGGATGCGGTTGCGGGTGAACCGCGTGTCGGCGTTGGACGCGTCCTCGCGGTGTGGTTGGTTGATTGCCGCGAGGTGCGCGAGAACATCAGCGCGCGTGAGGGCGAGGAGAGGGCGAAGCAGCCGGATTTCGCCCTCTCCCCTTGCGGGAGAGGGTGGCGAGGCTTTGCGAGCCGGGTGAGGGGTGAACGTCGCTCCCCACGAGTCGCGATCCCCGCTCGTGTTGCTCAGCGCCCCCTCACCCGTCGGCGAAGCGCCGCCACCCTCTCCCGCAAGGGGAGAGGGCAATACCATGCTCGCCGCGATCCCCCGCAGCCCCTGCAACCCGGTGCCGCGAATGAGCCGGTGCAGCACCGTTTCGGCCTGGTCGTCGGCGGTGTGCGCGGTCGCGACCCACGCCGCGCTCAATTCTGCCGCGACCTCCGCGAAGAACGCGTACCGCACGCCGCGGGCCGTCGATTCGAGGTTGTCGCCCGCCGTCAGCGTCGCTACGTCTACGCTCTTCACGCGGCACGGCACGCCGAGCGATTCGCACAGGGCGCGCACGAACGTTTCATCCGCGTCGGAGTCGGACCCGCGAAGGCAGTGGTTGACGTGCGCGACCGTGAGCGACACGCCGCACGCGTGAAGGGCGCGCAGAAGCGCGACGCTGTCCGCGCCGCCGGACACCGCCACGACGCCCGGTCCCGGCCGGGCCGCCGCGAACCGCCGCACCTCCCGCAACACCCGCGTCACGCCACTTCCCCTGGTTCGGTAGAATGGTGCTGTTATCCTGTCGCGCGGACGGGTTCCGCGAAAGTCCGCTTGCGTCGCGAATTGTCGGAGGCTATGCGTGCAACCCGAACAACCCGATACGCCCCGTAACGAGAACGACCGGCCGGTGGCCGAACCGGTTCGCCCCGCGCGGCCGAAGCGGCCCCCGCGCGACCGGGTCGCCAAAGCGGCCCGCACGCGGCGCCTGGTCCGGGCGACGCTGCTCGCGGTGGCGGTGGCGCTGGCCGGGGTGTTCGTGGCGGCGTTCCGCATCCACCCGTACGACGCGGACGGGAACCCGCGGACGAGCGCCACGCACACGCAGCTCGGCATGCCGGCGTGCAACTTCGTGACGCTGACCGGCAAGCCGTGCCCGTCGTGCGGCATGACGACGAGCTTCGCGCTGTTGGTCCGCGGGGACGTGGCGGCGTCGGCGCGGGCGAACTGGGTGGGCAGCGTCATCTGCCTGATGTGGGCGGCGGCGCTGGTGTGGGCGACCGCGAGCGGCGTGCGGGGCAAGCCGCTGTTCGTGCCGCCGGGTCGGGGGGAGTTGGTGTTCACCGTGCTCACCGGCGCGGTGCTCACGCTCATGCTCGCGCGGTGGGCGGTGGTTCTAATTAGTGAATAGTGGGCAGTGGAGAGTGGGCAGTGTGCAGAACAAGCAACGGC
>JAYUBA010001291.1:0-3421 GCA_043741075.1 Frigoriglobus sp. | reverse complement strand
GATCGGGTGGCCGGGCAGAGTCTTCGATGCCCCGGTTTTCTCCACTCACCGAGGCATCGAAGGCTCTGCCCCGGCCACCCCGCAAGATCAGAAAAAGCGGAGACGCCCGCCGGGAAACCAGCGGGCGTCTCTGTTTCACGTTCTCGGAGCGAACTCACCGACCGCCGGGCACGGCCGGGGCTTGCACCGCCGGCGGGGCCGGTTTCACGTCCGGCTTCGCCTCGGCCGGCGGCGCGGGAAGCACTTGAGGCGGTAGCGGGATCAAGCCGCCGAACCCGCCCGGCGCGATGCCGATGCCGGGGATGCCGGGGTTGCCGCCGGGGAACGGGACCACCAAGTTGTTGCCGGGCTGGGTCGGGGCGTCGGCGCTGGCGCGGAGCTTCTCGGCCCGCTCCGGCGTGGTGACGAACAGCACGTTGCTCATCCGCACCACGCCCAGGTCCGCGACCTCGGCCAGCAACCGCACCGCGGTCTCCAGCGGCACGTCGTCCAACTTCAGCGTGACGGCCGCGTTCGCCTTGTCCTTCAGCCGCGGGTCGATAACGACGTTCGCCCCGGTGTCGGCGGCGAGTTGCTTGGCGGCGACGGCGAACGCGGTGCCGTCGCAGTCCACGGTCACCCGCTGGCGGAGTTGCTTGGTGGTCAGCCCCTCTTCGGTGGAGATGAACAGCCCGTCCTTGGTCAGCCCGCACTTCAGGTTGAACGGGGCCAGCGCCTGCCGCAGCCCGTCCTTCAGCTTCACCTGCTTGAGGGCGACGTTCACGGTCGGCTGGTTCGGGTCGAGGCCGAACTGGAACACCATCGGGTCGATGACGACGGGCAGTTTGGCCTTGTCCTTGAGGTCGCCGACGACCTCGTTGAGCGACTTGTTCTGGTAGCTCAGGTCCCCGACCTCGTCGAGCGCCTTGCGGGCGGCGTCCATCGGGGAGGCGGCCTTGCCCGGCGCGGCGGGCGCGGGGGCCGCGCCGCGGGCTGTCACCGGGGCCGTCGCGAACGCGGCGACCGCCAACAGCCGACAGAGGGTTACGCGCATCGACTGGCTCCCGTGATGTGACGGCCGCGCGAACGGCGGGCGGCCGGTTCGGTCACACGCATCTTATCCGACGACGAACCGCCCGGCCGGGATTGGGCCGGGCTGTTGGAATCTGGGTGGCCGGGGCAGAGGCTTTGCGATGCCCCGGTTTTACGAGCTTCGGGTGTCGCACCGGGGCACCGAAGACTCTGCCCCGGCCACCCGGATTTATAACCCGAATGACATGGGTTCGGGGCCGGTCACATTTTCGGCGCGGGCGGGGCCGGCGGCACTTCGGGCGGTGCCGGCGGCTTCGCGGGCGCCTCCCGCAACTTCTGCACCTCGATCTTCTGCCGCTCCCGGTCCAGCTTCTCGTTGAACAGTTCGTTCGCGTGGTCCTTGCTGGTGAGCAGGAACGCGGCACCGCGGCGGACGACCCGCAGGTCGCACTGGAGGGCGAGCAGTTCGAGCGCCTTGTCGGCCGGCACGTTCAGCAGGCGGGCGGTGACGAACCCGGTCTTCGCGTCGCCGACCTGCGGCGAGACGATGACGGTGAGGTCGTACATCTCCGCGATCTTCGCGACCGCCTCGTTCAGCGGCTTCTCCTTGAAGATGGCGGACACGAGCGGTTCGTTGAGCCGCGCCCGCCCGGTTTCTTCCTGACTCACACCCGACTTGGTCACCCTCGCCGCGTGCGAGGTCGGCACGATCTCGATTGTGCCGTTCTTGACCAGGTACGTCGCGCCCAGGCTGTCGAGCGCCACGGTGAGGAACTGGTGGAGTGTAAGCCCCCGCAGGTCCGTGGCGGCGAACCTCGGCTTCTCTTCCTTGAAGTCGGGGTGGCCCTCGATTTTGAAACTCTCCTCGTTGATCACGAACGTGACCTCACACCGCTTCTGAATGCCCGCGAGGAGTTCAAACAGCGGGGTCCCGTTGACGTTCACGCCTTCCTTGGGCGCGAACTCTTGCGAGAGCGCGTCGAGAATCCGCTCGGTCGGGTCCGCCTTCTTCTTCGCGGCGGGTTTGACATCGTCGGCGAAGGCGGGCGCGGCGGTCAGCGCCAACCCGCACACGGTTAACAGGAACGCGAACCGGGACATGGGGAACCCCTCGTTTGGTGACGTGAATCCGCTATCTTCCGTTCACTTCTGCGGGCCGCGGACGTGGTCGCGGATCTCGCGCATCATCGACATCGTGTACAGCGCCGAAGTCACGTGCCCGGAGTCGAGCCACACGATCCGCTGCTTGCCGGTCGCCTCCCACAACTGCGTGGCCGCCTTCGCCGGCACGATCTCGTCGTCCTTCGCGGCGATCATCAGCAGGTTCTTGCCCTTCAGTTGGGCCGCGTAGGTGATCGGGTCCACCGGGGCGATCAGGTTCTTCACCAGCCGCTTGCCGCCGAACCGGTCGATCCACTCCGTCACCGGCTTGGCCTTCGGGTGGTCGTAGTACGCGTCCACCAGCCCGCCGCCGCCGAGTAATAGGCAAACGTTCTTGATCCGCGGTTCGTTGGCGGAAGTCAGCGCGGTCAAGAAACTTCCCAGGCTGGTGCCCACCATGCCGAGGTTGTCGGCGTCCACTTCGGGCCGCGCCGCGAGCCACGCCGCGGCGCACCGGCAGTCGAGGACGCCCTGCCGGATGCCGTCGAACGTGCGCACGATGTCCGCGGAAACGAGCTTGATCTTGCTGTTCGGCGCGCGGCGCTCGTTGTAGTGCGGGAGTACCACGACGAGCGCCGCGACCCCGTTCTGGGCGAGCCACATCGCCTCGCCGCGGGCGATGAGCTGGTTCCCCTGCATGATGTCCAGGACGATCGCGGCCGGGAACTTGCCCCTCTCCTTCGGCACGAAGTACTGTCCGTAGACGGTGTTGTTCTCGGCGATGTCGCTTTTGACCGGCGACGGGAACGTGAGGTCGTAGACGGTGACGCCGCTGTGCCGCAGGTCGTACCGCGGGGCGAGCCGGTACTCGCCGGTGTAGTCCGCCATGCGGTAGCGCTCGACGATGCCGCACTTGGCGTCGTCGGCGGGCACCGTGAGCGTGCCGCGCTCCGCGTCCGCGCCGAACGCGGTGCCGGCGGCCATCAGGGCGACGGCGGAGAGAGCGAGGCGGAGCATAAGCGTGATCCTGTGCCGCGGGCGGACGGGTCACACAATAGTACGCGGCGGGCGGGGCGAACGAAAGGAAATGCTGAACCTCGGCGAGCGGGGCAGGTCGTACAGCCTCGACGGGCGAAGCGCGGTTTTGACCTCCCCCCTTGAGGGGGAGGTCGGCGAGGCTTTGCGAGCCGGGTGGGGGGTGGAGCTTTGCGGTGTGGGTAGCGTTTCCCCCCACCCGGCGGCGAGGCGCCGCCGACCACCCCCTCAAGGGGGGAGGTCAAGAACGAAGACGGCTTCCGACTTTACGACC
>JAYUBA010001290.1:0-3422 GCA_043741075.1 Frigoriglobus sp. | reverse complement strand
CCCGCCGGTGTTTTTCAACGCACCGGCGGGCTTACGCCGCGCCGCTCGCCTACAGTCGCTAAGGAGCTACCCATGCATCGCTTCGCTGCCGTCGTGCTCGCTCTCGCGTTCGTCGCTTCCGTCGGCGCGGCCGACTCCCCCAAAGCCGCCGACAACTGGCACCACTGGCGCGGGCCGAACGCCGACGGGTCCGCGCCGAACGCGGACCCGCCCACCAAGTGGGACGCGAAGACCAACATCGCGTGGAAGGCCGAACTCCCCGGCAACGGCAGCGCCACGCCGATCGTGTGGGGCGACCGCGTGTTCGTCCTCACCGCGATCAAGACCGGCCGCGCCGCGAAGCCGGAGGAGCTTCCGAAGGTCGATTCGCGGTTCAAGGTGAGCACGAAGCCGCCCACCCACTTCTATCAGTTCGTCGTACTGTGCTTCGACCGCAACACCGGGAAGAAGGTGTGGGAGAAGCTCGCGGCGGAAGCGGTGCCGCACGAGGGAACCCATGAGACGCACTCCTACGCGGCCGGGTCGCCCACCACCGACGGCAAGCTCCTGTACGCGTCGTTCGGCTCGTTCGGCACCTACTGCTACGACTTCGACGGGAACCTGAAGTGGGGCCGCACCGACCTGGGCCGACTGCACACGCGGCGCGGGTGGGGCGAAGCCGTCACGCCCGTCGTTCACGGCGATTCGCTCCTGCTCAACTTCGATCAGGAAGCGGATTCGCGCCTCATCTGTTTGGACACTTCCACAGGTAAAACGAAATGGGAGGCGAAACGCGACGAGAAGACCACTTGGGCGACACCTTTGGTCGTTGACTACGGCGGTAAAATGCAGGTGGTCACGACCGGCACCACCCGCGTCCGCAGCTACGACCTCGCCACCGGCGCGCTCGTGTGGCAGTGTGCAGGCATGACAACGAACCCGATTCCCTCGCCGGTTCGGTACGGCGATTCGGTCATCTGCGTGAGCGGCTACGGCGGCGCGGCGGCCCTCTCGGTTCCGCTGTCCTCCAAGGGCGATCTCGGCGGAAAGGGCGCGGTGAACTGGCGGTACGCGGCCGGCACGCCCTACGTGCCGTCCCCGGTCCTCGTCGGTGAGTCTCTGTACTTCACTTCGGCGAACGATTCCGTGCTGACGGTTCTGAACGCGAAGACCGGCAAGGCGGTCATCGACAAGGAGCGGTTGCCGCAGGTAAAGAGCTTCTACGCGTCGCCGATCACCGCCGCGGGCCGGGTGTACTTCGTGGACCGGAACGGGACCACAATTGTCATCAAATCTGGCGAGACCTTGGACGTACTCTCGGTGAACAAGCTCGACGACCCGATCGACGCGTCGCCGGTGGCGGTCGGCAAGCAGTTGTTCCTGCGAAGCGCGAAGTACCTGTACTGCATCGAGGGGAAATAGCGCGCCTTTCGATCTGGGTTAGCGGTTGCCCCAGAGGGGCGACGAACGCACTTGCAGCACAGCACGATTCAACGCATCCCTTTCCGGAGATCGCCAATGGTTGCCGTTCCGTCCGTCCGCGTCGGTGCCCCCGTCACGCACGACAAGCTCACCGTGTTCCCGCTGTACCTCGATGCCCCGTCCGCCCCCAACTACCGCCTCTCGGAAGAGGCGCTGGCCGACGGCTCCGCGGTGGTCGAAGAGGTGACCGAGGGCGGGAGCGTGCCGAACCTCGCGGTGGACAACAGGGGCGAAACGCTCGTGCTGTTCGTCGAGGGGCAGGAACTCCGCGGCGCGAAGCAGAACCGGGTGCTGAACTCGTCCGTGCTGATCGCCGCGAAGACCAAGACCGTGCTGCCGGTGAGTTGTGTGGAGCAGGGCCGGTGGCGGTACGTGTCCAAGAACTTCACCTCGTCCGAGTACCACAGCTCGTCCAAGCTCCGCGCGGTGCTGAAGAAGTCGGTGAACGATTCCACGATGTCCGGCGGCGGGCACAGCTCCGACCAGCGGGCGGTATGGTCCGAGGTGAGCCGGCAGATGCGGTCGGTGGGCAGCACGTCCGACACGATGGCGATGGCGGACACCATGTCGCACCACAAGCCGCACGTCGATCGGCACGTAGCGGAAGTGGCCTACGCCGAAGGCGCCGCCGGGCTGGCGGTCGCGGTCGGTGGGAAGCTCGTATCGGTCGATCTGTTCGACGCGCCGGAGACGTGTCGGAAGGTGTGGCCGCGGGTCATTAGCGGGATGGCGCTCGACGCCCTGGAGGAGCAGGGCACCGCGACCGTTTCTCTGGACGAGGTGACGGCCGCGCTCGCGAGCCTTCAGACCGAACCGTGGAAGCCGGTGACCGCGGCCGGTGCCGGCGAGGAGCAGCGGAGCGAGAGCGCGCGGTGGCACGGCTCGGTGCTGGCGCTCGACGGGAACCTCGTCCACGGCAGCCTGGTCACCACGAGCTGAATCTTCCTGAGCGGGGGGCGTAAGCCCCCTGTGTGATGGAGAACACAGGGGGCTTACACCCCCGCTCAGGAAGAATGGTTTCACGCCGCCGGGCGGACCGGTAACAGGCACGCGGGCCGGAACCCGACCCACTGGTTCCGCCGCGTCACCGACAGGTTCCGGCGGTGGCTGCTCTTCATTGCGGTCGCCGACGTTCGCAGGTAGCACGCGCCGCGAACGACCGTATAAACCGTCGGTCCGGCGGGCCGCGGGAGCGGAATTACTTCGCCCGGCGGCGGGAACGCGCCGACCGGCACCTTCTCTTCCGTCGGGTAGCACCACTCCGACACGTTGCCCACTAACTCCTCGCAGCCGTAGGGCGAGCGGACGTGGGTGAACTTGCCCACCTTGCAGGTTTCGGTCGCGCCCACATGCGCCAGCTTCTTGTTGCCGAAGGAGCCTTCTCCCCACGGGTACGGTCGCCCGTCGGGGCCGCGGGCCGCCTTCTCCCACATCCACTCGGTGGGGAGCGTCATCCCGGCCCACGTGCAGTACGCGAGCGCGTCGAACAGCGACACGAACGTCACCGGGTGGTTCTCCTTACCGTGGGGCAAAGCGCCGCGGGGCCAGTTCGAGAGGTACGCGTCGTCGTCCGGGAGTGTGCGGTCCGGCACATATTCAGCGTCGATAGCAAACCCGCTGAACTGTTCATTCGTGACCGGCCAACGGGCGAGCGAGAAGCCGGCGCACTCGGCGGTCTTGCCCTCCGTGCCGAAGACAAACTTGCCGGCCGGAATCCACACCATCTCCGAGCCGTCGATGGGGTTCGTCCAGGTGAGGTTCGCCGCGGTCGGGTCGGTCTGCTCGCACGGCAGCACGAGTTCGTATTCGCGCGCGAAGTCCAGCACCGCGTGGAAGTCCGGGTTCGCCGCGGCCCCCGTCACGAGGCGCCACGCGTCCGCGGCGCGGGCCGTGTCCGCGTGCTTCTTGGTGAGCGCGTCCAACGCCACGATCGTCTTCGCGGACGGGAACCGCGCCGCTTC
>JAYUBA010001289.1:0-3424 GCA_043741075.1 Frigoriglobus sp. | reverse complement strand
TATGAGACGTCACACCATCCGCGGAGCTACCCCCACCCGGCGGCGAGGCGCCGCCGACCTCCCCCTCAAGGGGGGAGGTCAAAGCCAAATGCGCGCCTCGGCATTTGCCGGCGCTATCCGGACCTACGGATTCCCCCATGCCGCGCCTCCCGCCGCCCGGCCAGCCGGTGCTCCGCATCCGCGGGGTGAACCACTACTTCGGCACCGGCGACACCCGCACGCAGGTTCTCTTCGACAACACGCTCGAAGTGATGCCCGGCGAAATGGTCATCATGAGCGGGCCGAGCGGGTCCGGCAAAACCACCATCCTCACGCTCATCGGCGGCCTGCGCACCCTCCAGGACGGCGAGATCGAAGTCTGGGACGCGGACCGGGGCGACTACCGCACCCTCCGCGGCGTGCCGGAACCGGAACTGGTACACGTGCGCCGCCTCATCGGGTTCATCTTCCAGCGGCACAACCTCTTCGACTCGCTCACCGCCATGCAGAACATCCGCATGGCGCAGCGCCTCAAGGAGAACGGCGGGGCCGACCCCGATCGGGCCGCACGCGAGCTGCTCAGCTACCTGCTTCTCGGCGAAACGGACCTGTCCGGCAAGCCGCAGAAGTCGCGGTTCGACTACAAGCCGGCGGCGCTCTCCGGCGGGCAGCGGCAGCGGGTCGCCATCGCCCGCGCGCTCGTCAACCGGCCGAAGCTCGTCCTCGCCGACGAGCCGACCGCGGCGCTCGACGCGAACAGCGGCCTCGCGGTCGTCACACTCGTGCAGGAACTCGCCCGCGAGCGGTCCGAAGCCGAACTGCGGAAGCTGGTGCGGTCCGCGGAGGAGGCCGGTGAGAACGGGCGGCTCGCGGACTGGCAGGTGCCGCTCTTGAAGCGCATCGCGGACGAGCACGGGACGACGAGCCTCATCGTCACGCACGATTCGCGGATCATGAACCTCGCCGACCGCATCGTCCACTTGGAGCGCGGCCGGATCGAATCGAATGTGGTCGTGGCGGAGCGGTTGTTCGTGCGCGAAGGCTTACGGCAAAGTCCGGCGTTCGCCGCGATCCTGCTCGAAGAGCAGGAGAAGATCGCGGACGCGGTGCTGATCGGCGTCCACCCGGACGACGCGGTGCGCCCGGACCACCTCGCCGCGCGGCCGGGGCGCGTGGAGGTGTACGAGCCGGGGCAGGTGATCGTCCGCGAGGGCGACCCGGTGAACGAGGGGAGCAAGTTCTACCTGATCCGCCGCGGCACGGTGGAGGTGCTGCGCGACGAGGGCGGCGCCCCGAAGAAGCTGACCGAGATGGGGCCGGGGCGGTACTTCGGCGAGGTGGCGTTCCTGCTGGAGCAGCCGCGGAACGCGACCGTCCGCGCGGTGACGCGGGCGGAGGTGTACACGGTGGCCCGCGCCACGTTCGACAAGTTCCGGTCGGTGAGCCTGCCGTTCGTCGAGCGGATGCTGGCGAACTTCCGCGCCGGCGAGGCGTGAGCGCCTTCTGCCCTCTCTCGCACGGGTGCTGTGTCGAATTCGCGCCTGCTGTGATATGCGGAGCGAAGCCCCCTCACCCGGCTCGAAGACTCGCCGACCTCTCCCCGCCGAGCCGGGGCGAGGTGAAGACGCCGCGACTTCGCGTGGCTCACCGGCGCGCGTTGCTTCACGGACGTGCGCGGTGCCCACCTCGCCCCGTGCTTCACGGGGAGAGGTCGGCGAGTCTTCGAGCCGGGTGAGGGGTCTGCTGCCTTTCCACTTCGCCGCGGGTGAGGGGGCTTTGCTCTACGCGGTTGAACCGCGGGCCGCCCCCCTCGATTCACCTCAGGTTCAGCACCCGATCCACCACCCAGCAGCCGCGGACGTGGTCGCCCGGCTCGCGGCAGTGGTCGAGTACGGCGGCGCTGTCGCACCCGGCGTCCTGGAGCGCGTCGGCCAGAATCGGCATCGCGGAGAACTCGCGCGACTCGTACATGTGCCGGGCGAGCGCCACCGCGTCGGACGTGCGCCAGGCGTGCGGGAACGGGGCGAACCGGCACGGGTTGCCGCACACCTCGCGGAGCAACTCGCACGAGTGCAGGCCCCGCGGCACCCACGTGTACGCCGGGGCGTTCCGCACGAACGGCAGGTACACGAGCCGCACCAGCCCCTGCCACTCGTCCGACGCGAGCGGCGGGTCGGGCGGCACGTCCGCGGCCCGGAGCGCGAGTTCCACGTCCGCGGAGATGTGACCAAAGTGAACTAATTCGTGGTGCGCCTCCTGCACGTCGCTCTCTTCACCGTCGGAGTGCATGAGCTGTTCGGCGACCGGCGCGAGCCGCGCCCGCAGCCACTCCCGCTCGGCCGGCGAATCGGTGTACACCTCGGCCAGCGCGACCAGCGCGCGGCACGCGCCCGGCAGCCGGTCCCACACCCGGCGGGCGCACGCCAGCAGGTACATGCGACTCTGGCGCGCCTGGGGCCGTTCGCTCCCAAGCGTGCTCATCGGGTACAGGTCGGCCAGCAGCGCGAGCGGGTCGGTGCCGGTGAGCCAGAGTGGTTCGTTCATGTCGAAAGCGAATCGGCGGGGCGAGCGGTGAACCGTCAACCGGCGGCGTCTGGGGTCGGGCGCTTCGGCACGTCGGCGAAGCGCGCTTCCAGCGCGGCGACGCGGGCCTTGAGCGCGTCGATCTCCGCGACGGCGGCCGTCAGCCGCGACTCCAGTGCGCCGGAGGTCGGGGCCGGGGCCGCGGGCCGGGCCGGGGGCGGGGCGAACTCGGCCGCGGACGCCGGCGCGTGCGCGTGGTGTGCCTTCAGCCGGGCGAGTTCGTCGGCCGGGTGGAACCCGTGCGTGACCACCGCGCCGCGGCGGTCCGGACCCGTCAGGTAGACCACGAGCCGCCGCTCCAACAGCGGGTTCAGTACCTCGTCGAGCGCGTCGAGCGAGTCGATGGGGGCCATGCGGGCGGCGCGGGTGCGCAGGTCGCCCTTCGTCTGTGGGCCGCGGAGGAGCAGTTCGGCGAGCACCGCGAGTTCCGGGCCGGCGTCCGTCCAGAGCGCGTACAGTTCGTGGCGGAACCGGTCCACGCGCCCGCCGGTGATGCGCGTCACCAGCCCGCGCGGCTGGAGCGCCTCGACGGCCTCCTCGACCTCCACTTCGTCGAGTTCGGTCACCGGGTCGCGGTTCGACTTCTGGTTGCACCCGGTCTGGAGCGCGTTGAGCGAGAGCGGGTACGAGTCCGCGCTCTTCGAGGTCTTCTGCTTCTCGACCAGCACGCCGAGGATGCGGCGCTCGACGGGCGCGAGCGGTTCCCAGTTGGGCGCGGGCGGGGCGGGCGCGGGCTGCGGTTGAGGCGCTGGGGTCGCGTCCGCCGGCATGGCAACCGCTCCGGGAGAAAGGGAGGAGCCGCACGGACCCGTTCCGTGCGGCTTCGTTTTACGAACTGCGGCGGGGCGGGGAAAGCCGCTCG
>JAYUBA010001288.1:0-3426 GCA_043741075.1 Frigoriglobus sp. | reverse complement strand
GTAGGACAGGCTTCCAGCCTGTCCTGCTTTCGGATAGGACAGGCTGGAAGCCTGTCCTACAAGGTCATACCCGGAGTCAGGCCGCCACTCCAGGAAGTGGCGGTCTGGCGGTCTGGCGGTCTGAGTCAGGCAGTCACCTCGGAAAGTGACTGCCTGACTGCCTGACTGCCTGACTAGCCGTAGCGTCCGTTAGAATGTCCGGAGTGAGAACTATGCTGTCGGTCGCGTTCAAGGAATGGGCGGTGATCTGCGCAGCGCTCGCGGCGGGGCGTCAGTCGCTGATTCTGCGCAAGGGCGGCATCGCGGAGGAGGGCGGCGCGTTCCGGCCGGAGCACTCCGAGTTCGTGCTATACCCCACGTACTTCCACGAACACCGCGCCGGCGTGAAGCCGGAGTTCCTCCCACTGCTCGAAGCCGCCGACGCCGCGAAGCCGCCGGCCGGCACGGTGCGGTTCACGCACTTCGTCCGCGTCGCTTCCGTCGCGCACGTCACCGACCTCGACTCGGCGCTGGCACTCGATTCGCAGCACGCGTGGACGCCGGACGTGGTGCGGCAGCGGTTCCACTACCGCACGCCGGGGCTGTTCGTGTTCGCCGTTCGCGTGTTCAAACTTATGCAACCGGTGGACGTGATCGAGCGACCGGAGTACGCCGGGTGCAAGACGTGGGTGCCGCTCGCCGCGCCGATCGACACCACCGGTTCAGAAGAGGTGACGCCGTGAGCGAACAGAAGGTTGCACTGGTGACGGGCAGCGGGAAGCGGCGGGTCGGCGCGCGCGTCGCGGAGGCGCTCGCGGCCCGCGGGTACGCGCTCGCGGTGCATTACCGCTCGTCCGCGGCCGAGGCGCAGGAGACCGCGGCGCGGCTGACGGCGCAGTTTGGGGTGCCCGCGGTTCCCGTTCAGGCCGATCTCGCCGACGAGGCCGCGGTGAAGCGGATGGTGGGCGAGGTGCTTGCCCGCTTCGGCCGCATCGACGCGCTGGTGAACTGCGCCGCGATCTGGAACCGCAAGCGACTCGAAGACGTGACCGCCGCCGACGTGCGCGAACACTTCGACACGAACGTGCTCGGCACGTTCCTCGCGTGTCAGCACGTCGGGTTGGCGATGGTGAAGCAACCGGGCGGCGGGTGCATCGTGAACGTCGGCGACTGGGCCGACGTGCGGCCGTACCGCGACTACGCGGCGTACTTCCCCAGCAAGGCCGCGATACCGGGCCTGACGCGGGTGTTCGCGGTGGAGCTGGGCACCCGCAACCCGAATGTTCGCGTGAACGCGGTGCTGCCCGGCCCGGTGATGCTGCCGCCGGAGTTGAGCGAGGAGGAGAAGGAAGTGGTGGTCGCGGGGACGCTGGTGAATCGCGAGGGAAGCCCGGCGCATGTGGCCGCGGCGGTGCTACACTTCCTCGACAACGACTTCGTGACGGGCACCTGCCTGCCGGTGGACGGCGGGCGGAGCGTGTTCGCCAACGGGTTCTGACCGCGAGCGGCGTACTTCTGGCCCTCTCCCCTTGTGGGAGAGGGTGGCCGGCGCTTCGCCGGCCGGGTGAGGGGTAAACGTCAGCGCGCGTGGAGGCGACCCCTCACCCGGCTCGCAGACTCGCCACCCTCTCCCGCAAGGGGAGAGGGCGAAGACATAGACGGCACGTCATGCCCGAACCGACCAGACCCGCGCCGCGATCCTTCTTGTGCCGCGCGGTCGCGGTGGCCGTCGGGCTGTTCGCCGCGTGGCAACTCGTCTACCTGCCGGCCGCCAACCTCATCGACTTCGTGCCGCGCCGGCCGCACGGCCCCGATCTCGAACCGATCGGCGACAACTACCAGGCGAAGGGCCGCTTCACCGACATCGAACCGCTCCAGCGGGCCGCGGAGTGGACCGGCGACGTACTCGACTTCTGGTCGGAAGTGTCCGGGCTGGAGCAGGGCTGGTCGATGTTCGCGCCGGGCACGCCGCCGTACAGCGTGACCCCCGCGGTCGAGTTCCGCTTCGCCGACGGCACGAGTGACACCGCGTTGTCACCGTACGAGCCGGCCGACAAGCGGAACCCGCGCCCGCGCCCGCCGCTCTATCACAACCGGCCGTTCAACTTCGAGGCGCAGCTCATCTACCCGGTGTGGTTCGCGCCGCCGGAAGAAATCGCGAAGCTGTACGCGCTCCCGGAAGATGTCGCGCGGCTGCCGGAGACGTACCGCAACCTGCCCGACGCCGCGCGGGCGTGGCGCGGGCCGATCCGCGCGTGGCTGGCGTGGCGGCTGAAGGAATACCGCGCCGAGCACCCGAACCGCGGCGCGCCGACGGAAGTCATCCTGAAGCACCGGTTCATCCCGACGCCGAAGCCGGGTGAACCGCACGGGTGGACGCAGCCGACGGCGGAGCGCCCGTTCGCCCGGTGGCGGCCGGCGGACGATTCGTTCGAGGCTTACGACGCGATACACAAGCGGTTCGTACCGGTGGGGGTTCAGCCGTGAGCGAACCGCATGTGGTCGGCGTCCGGCCGTGGTTCCCGTGGCCGCTGTCGCGGTGGCCGTGGTGGACGGAATCCGTCCCCGCGGAACGGGTCGCGGCGCTGCGCATCGTGACCGCGCTCGTGCTGCTACTCGACCTGCTCCTCTGCAACCTGCCGCACTTCGGCACACTGTTCTCGCCGGACGCGCTCGGCGGGCGCGACCTGTACGCCGGCCACTTCCGCGACGACCACGCGTACTGGTCGGTGCTCCGCTGGCTGCCGGATTCGTGGGGGCCGCACGCGGTATTCGCGGTGTGGGTCGCGTCCGCGGTGGGCTTGCTCGTCGGCTGGCGCCCGCTCGCGTGCGGGCTGATCGCGTGGGCGTGTGCGGTGTCCGTGTGGAACGTCCAGCCGGGCATTCACAACGGCGGCGACCGCCTGCGGAACACTCTCCTGCTGATGGTCGCGGCGAGTTGCTCGGGCGCGGTGTGGGGCGTCTCGTCCGTTCGCGCGAAGGGCGACGTGCGCCCGGTGACGGTGCCCGGCTGGCCGGTGAAGGTGCTGTTCGTGCAACTCGCGGTGCTGTACTTCTTCAGCGCGTACTTCAAGGCGATCAGCCCGCTGTGGCGGAGCGGGTACGTGATGTACTGGGTGTCGCACGACCTGTACTGGTCGCTGTACCCCGGCCCGGCGTCGCGGCTGCCGGTGTGGCTGCACCAGCTTTCCGCGGTGGTCGCGCTCATCTGGGAACTCGGCTTCCCCGTGCTCGCGGTGATGAAGCGGACGCGGGCCGTCGTGCTCGGCCTCGGCGTGTTCTTCCACGTCGGCACGCTGTTCACGCTCGAAGTCGGCAACTTCGCGCTGTACTCCATCGCCTGCTACACCGCCTTCGCGCCGTGGGAACGACTGCGGCGCGTGAGGGTAACGAATCACCCACCGGCCTCCGCGATTGCTGAGGCTTGGCCCTCTCCCCTTGCGGGAG
>JAYUBA010001287.1:0-11034 GCA_043741075.1 Frigoriglobus sp. | reverse complement strand
CGACGGGGTGTGTGTAGTCACTCGACCTTCTTGAACAGGTCGGCGAGGAGCGTGCGGCCGGCGGCGATGGCCGTGCCGGGGACGAACAGGTCGGCCGTCGCGGTGTCGCCCTTGAGCGCGACCGCCACGCCGATGAACGTCGGCGCGCCCGTCAGCGGCTTCACCTTGCCGATCTTCGGGAAGTCCGGGACGACGCCCTCCAGCGCCCGCAGCGAGTCGAGGATCGCCGTTACCGACTGGCCGGTCTCCAGGAGCAGCAGCAGGCTGGCCTCCGGGGGCAGGTTCTTGCGCGTCAGCTTGAAGCCGGCGGTGTCGCCGACGGCCTTCTGGCCGTCGAGGAACGTGTCGAGCGCCGCGGACGCCGCGTCCCAGTCCTTCGCGACCACCTGAACCACCGTCTTGCCGTCGGTGCCGACCCACGCGGTCATCTTCTCGGACGTGAGCCGCTTCATCTGCGCGAGCGTACTCTCCTTCAGTTGCTCGGGCAGGTCCTTCACGGTCGCCTCGAAGTCGAACGCGAGGCGGACCTCGGTGAACGTGAACCCCTTGTGCTTCCGCGCGGCCGGGGTCACCTTCGGCGCGTCCTTGAGTACCACCGCCTGGATCCGCCCGCTGGCCGACATCGCCTCGTAGCAGCCGACGATCGCGGCGGCGGCCTTCTTGGGGTCGGTGTAGCTGCCGACGGTGAGCGTCACGTCCGGCGCGCCGGACCCGGTCACGTCGCCCAGCGGCCCGGCCGCGAGCAGTTCCTTCGTCCGCTTGTCGAGCAGGTCGTTGCCCTTCGCGTCGTCGTCGGCCGGCGCGAACGCCGCGTTCAACCCGCCCACCGCCTCGGCGAACGTCTGGCCGAACTTCGAGCCGCTGTACTGGGCCAGCCCGGCCGGCAGCTTGCCCAAGTCCGCGAGCGCGCCGGGCGCCTCGCCCTTGAGCAGCTTGAAGCTGGCGGTGTCCTCGGCGAACTGCGCCTGGAGCCGGAGGTTCAGCCCGTCGGGCCGGAACTCGGCCGCGAGCACCACCCCGCGGCAGTCCTCGACGGCCTGGAACGCGCCCTTGAGCATGACCTTGGCGGCCTCGATCTGCTTCTTGCCGAGCCCCGGCACCATGCCGCCCATCAGTCCCTGCTGGATGCCGAAGTCGATCAGCCCCTTGAACGCGCGAATCTGGTCGCCGTAGGCGTCGTTGATGACATCGAGGTTCACGTACACCGCGACATCCGCGGCCACGAAACTCTTGGCGAGTGCGGGCGGCATGGCGGCCGTGGTGGCCTTCGTGTACTTGAGCGAGTAGGTCTCGGCGGTGCCCTTATCCGGGGTGATCGCGACGTACTCCTTCAGGTCGATCATGTACACCGCGTGTTCGCCGCCGAGGAGGTTCACCTTCACCTCGTCCACGCCGTTCTTGCCGGCCTCGAACGTCTTCCGCTCGTCGGCCGTGAGGAACGATTCGCGGAACTCCTTGTAGCCGGTGACCGGCAGGAGCAGCGACACGGCCGGGGTGTTCTCGAACAGGCTCTCGATGTTGTTGACCACGAGGAACGCGCGGCCGTCCTTCGGGATCGCGGTCAGCTTGCGGTCGGCGAGCAGTTCCTTCAACCCGGCGTCCACCTGCTTGTTGAGGGCCGCGACCTCGTCGGGCACCGCGGCCTTGAGCATGGCGGTGAGCCGGTCGCGGGCGGCACCGATGCCGTTCACCTGGACGACGACCGGCGCCTTGGCCGGGTACGGGAAGGTGATCGCCTTGCCGGCTTCGCCGGGCACGGGCGCGGCGGCGTGCGACAGAGGGGCGAGCGTCGCGAGCGCGACGACCGCGAGCGCGGCCCGAAGGAGCGGTGACATGGTGGAACCTCGTGCGGCCGGTGCGCGGAGCGGCACCGCTAGCGGCATGATAACGGGACGCGGGCGAAGAACCCACCCCCAACCCCCTCCCTGCAGGGAGGGGGTTGGGGGTGGGTTCTTCGCTATTCCACCCCGTCCGTGGTTTCGTCCGGCGCCTCCTGCGTCTCCAGCTTGAACGGCTGCCACACGTGCGGGCGCGCGAGCGGTTCGATGTGCAGCACCTCTTCGCCCTTCTGGAACACCCGCAGGCTCCCGCTCGACTGGCTGACCGCGAACGCCACCGCCGCCGTCTGCTTACTGATACCGGCGGCGGCCATGTGCCGGCTGCCGAACCCCTTCCGCAGGGTCACCCCGTCGGCCCGCGTGCCCAGGTGCAGGCACGCCGCTTCCACGATCCCGTCGCGGCCGATCAGGATCGCCCCGTCCAACTTCGCGATCTCCTTGATCTGCTCGCGCACGTCCCGCTTGCGCACGTCGCGCTCCGCGCGCGAGTACCCGCGGAACGGGTTGAAGTTCTGGAACCGCGACAGGCTCAACACCTTCCGCGCGTCGCCCACCACGAGGATGGTGCCGATCGGCTGCCCCTCGCGGCCCTCGCGGCCGATCTCGGTCGCCAGATCGACGACCGCCCGGAGCACGTCCATGGGGGCCGCGTCGCCGAGGATGCGGAGGTCCTGCGAGGTCATCCGCTCCAGGTGTTCGCCCAGGTGAATGATGCTCAGACTGTCCACCGGTTCGGGCGCGTCTTCGAGGGTCGCGATGCCGTTGTACAGGGCGACGACGTGCGCGCCGGGCTGGAGCACCTCGTCGGTGACGGCTTTGAGGAGGGCCGCGTTCATCCGCTCCTGGGTGGGGAGCGGTTCGGGGTCGAGGTCGATGACGGTCCAGTCCGGGTTGTCGCGGAGGGACCGGGTGAGGGCCGGGTTCTCGGCCGCGACGAACAGCTTGCACCCGGCGAGCATGCGGCCCACCTCGTCCCAGTCGATGGACGTTTCGGTGAGCAGCAGCACGGCGTCGGCCGGCAGACTCTTCACGAGGTCGCGGGCCGCTTGCAGCAGCGCGACGGATTGACTGGGCAAGCTCATCGAACCCCTTCGGGGTTAAATCCCAAATTCCAAGCACCAAATCCCAAACAGATACAACAAAACTACGCGGCGGAGTTCGCCCTGGTGTCTGGATTGTGTCGTTTTGTTTGAGATTTGGTGCTTGGAACTTGGAATTTCTCTCGGAGAGAGTGATGCTCGAATCGATTCTGGACACCGTCGGCCGGACGCCGCTGGTGCTGCTCAACCGGCTCACCGAGGGGCTGCAGGCGAAGGTGGCGGTGAAGGTCGAGTGCGCCAACCCCGGCGGGAGCGTCAAGGACCGCGTCGCGATGGCGATGATCGCGGAGGCCGAACTGCGCGGCACCCTCCGCCCCGGCGGCACCATCATCGAGGCCACCGCGGGCAACACCGGCGTCGGGCTGGCAATGGTCGCGGCCGTTAAGGGCTACCGCTGCATCTTCGTACTGCCGGACAAGATGTCCAAGGAGAAGATCCTGCTGCTGAAAGCCTACGGCGCGGAAGTGGTCATCACGCCCACGGGCGTCGCCCCGGACTCGCCGGAGAGCTACAACGGCGTCGCGGACCGCCTGGCCCGCGAAATTCCCGGCGCGTGGCGGCCGAACCAGTTCACCAACGAGGCCAACCCGGAGAGCCACTACCGTACCACCGGCCCCGAAATCTGGGAGCAGACCCGCGGCAAGGTGACCGTGTTCGTGTGCGGCGTCGGCACCGGCGGCACGGTGAGCGGCGTGGGGAAGTACCTCAAGGAGATGAACCCGAACATCAAGATCGTCGGCGCCGACCCGGAAGGCTCGGTGCTGTCCGGCGGCACCCCGAAGCCGTGGAAGGTGGAAGGCATCGGCGAAGACTTCGTGCCCAAAACCTTCTCCAGCAAGTACGTGGACGATTGGGTGCGGGTGGGCGACGCGGAGTCGTTCCACGTGGCGCGCGAACTGGCCCGGCGCGAGGGCATGTTGCTCGGCGGCAGCACCGGCACGAACGTGGCCGCCGCGCTCCGCTACGCCCGCCGCCTGGGGCCGGGCCAACTCATCGTCGCGCTCGGGTGCGACACCGGCCGCAACTACCTGAGCAAGTTCTTCGACGACGGCTGGCTGTCGGCGAACAAGCTGACGTTCGCGGAGGTGCCCGCGCACTCGGTCGGCGACCTGCTGAAGAAGCGCGGCGAGCGGAAGCTGGTGACCATCGCCCCGGACGCGACCGCCGAACAGGCGATCGGGTTGATGGAGGCGACGGGCATCTCGCAGTTGCCGGTGATGGACGCGGGCAAGCCGGTGGGCGGGGTGCAGGAGGTGGCGCTGGCGCGGGTGCTGCACGACGGCCGCGACGCGACCCAGGTGCCGATCAGCGAGGTGATGGGCCGCCCGCTGCCGACGCTCGACGTGCTCACGCACCTGGACGAAGCGTACCGTCTGTTGCTCGCGGGCTACACGGGCGTGCTCGCGACGAGCGACGGCAAGGTGGTGGACATCGTCACCCGCATCGACCTGATCCACTACTGGGACAGCAACCGCGGGAAGTAGAATAGGCGCACCACCGAGGAGGACACACGCGATGCCGCTGTACGACTTGTTCCATCGCCCCTTGTCGGAAATCCACGGCTGGGAAGGTTTGCACACGCAGTGGAGCTCGTGCATCACCGCCGATCTGAACCGTCGACTGCCCAAGCGGTTCCTCGCGACCGCGCCCCTGCACCTCGGCCCGTTCGTCTCCGCCGACGTTGCCGAGCAAGAATTGGTGTCGATCAACCACCAACTCAACGGCACCTCCGGCGGGGTTGCGGTCGCGGCCGAGCCGGAAGTCTACGCCCCTCCGGCGACCGAACTGTCGATGCCCGTCACGTTCCCGGACGAGTACCTGATCGAAGTTCGGGACACGACCCGCGGGTCGCGCGTCATCGCCGTCATCGAACTGGTCAGCCCGGCCAACAAGAAGCAGGCGGGCGCTCGGGAACAGTTCGCGGCGAAGTGCATGAGCTACTTGAACAAAGGAATCGGGCTGGTCGTCATCGACACGGTCACCGAGCGCTATTGGAATTTGCACAACGAGTTCATCCGCCTGGCGAACCACGACGAGAAGTTCCTGATGCCGGACGGTCAGTGGATTTACGTCACCGCGTACCGGCCGGTACACCGGAACAAGGAAGACCTCGTCGATCTGTGGCTGTGGCCTCTGACGCTCGGCGCGGCGCTGCCGGCGGTGCCACTCGCGCTCAAGGGGTACGGGTGCGTGCGGCTCGACCTCGAAGCCACCTACGCGGAAGCGTGCGAGCGCAACCGCATTCCCGAATAGCCACCGAACCGCCAAGGAGGTCTGCAATGCCGCTGCTCGATGTCGATTGGAAGGAGCGGCCGGGAGGCCCGCTCGCGTTCCTGGGTGTGTGGGCCGCGTCGGTCGCCGGCGCGCTGAACGGCCAACTCCCCGCCGACCGGGGGTTCCTCGCGTGGGTCGATAACCGCTCGCGCCAGGAGTCGGCCGGGGCCGCCGCGCGCCTCGGCCCGCCGGACGGGGCCGCGCCGACGCTCGTGACGACGGCTCGCTTCACCGACCGCGTCGGGGTGACCGTCGTCGAAGCGCTCGAAATCCGACTGGCGTCGGCCGTCGTGCTGTTCGTCACCCCGGACAACAAGGCCGACTCCGACGCGTCGCTCGCGTTCGCGGTCCGCGCCGCCGGCTTCATGTCCGGCGGCGCGGGCGTCGTCATCGTGGACGCGCTGCCCGGTCCCGCGAGCTGGGCCACGCACCTGCACAGCCTGACCGGCGTGTACCCGATCGCGCGCCGGCCGCGCGGCACCGACGCGCCGATCCTCGTGGTTCATCCGAGCGCGCAAGGGGGCGCCGAGCGGTTCGTCGTGTGGCACCACGCGGTCGCGCCGGGGTTCCCGCTGCCGACCGTGCCCGTGCCGGTCCGCGGCGCGATGCACCTGACGCTCGACCTCGAAGCGACCTACGCCGAAGCGTGCCGGAACAGCCGCCTCCCCGAATAGCTACCCGCCTCGGAGTTACTCATGCTTCGCGCCGCCCTCGTCCTCGCCGTCGCGCTGTTCGCCGCACCCGCCGGCACCGCCGCCCCGCCCGCGACCGGGTACACCGCGAAGGTGACCGTGGCCGGGCCGACGCGGCTCGACTGGACGTTCGCCGTCTCCAACCAGAGCATCGCCGACCCGCCGGCCAAGCTCAGCGGGGCGGACTACGACCCCAAGAAGCAGAGTTACGATGTGTTCCTCCCCGAGAGGAAAGACCCGAAGAAGCCGATCCCGGCGCTCGTGTGGGTGTCCGCGTCCGACGACGCGGCCGGCTGGCGCGTGTTCGAGACGCTGTGCAAGGACAAGGGCGTCGCGTTCATCGGCGTCCGCAACGCGGGCAACGATGTCCCGCCGCCGAAGCGCGTTCGCATCGTACTCGATTGCCTCGACGACGTGCGCAGGCAGGTACCGCTCGACGCCGACCGCACCTACATCGGCGGCTTCTCCGGCGGCGCGCGGGTCGCGTGCGCCGTCGCCTTCGCACTGCCCGAGTACTTCGGCGGAGTCATCCCGGTTTGCGCGGCCGGCGAGATGCGCGAGGAGCCGTGGCTGCGGCACCGCGCCATCGACCGGCTCGGCGCGGCACTCGTGACCGGCGCGGACGACTTCAACCGCGGCGAGGTCGAGGCCTGGAAAGGCCCGATGTGGAAGGGCATCGGCGTGCGCACGAAGGTGTGGGTCGAAGCGGGTCACGGCCACACGATGCCGCCGCCCGCGACGCTCACCGAAGTGGTGAAGTGGCTCGACGAGGGCACCGACCGGCGCGCGTCGGCGGCGAAGAAGTCGCCCGCGTCGCGCGCCGCACCCGACGGCGCGCTCACGCGCGAGGAGAACGCGAAAGCGATCCTCGACGAAGCGAAGCAACTGCTCGGTGCGAGGGCGACGATGCACCGCGGGCTAATGCTTCTGAAGGGTGCCGCGGCCCGCTGGCCCGACCTCGCGGTTGGTAAGGCCGCGCTGAAATTGCTTCAGGAGTACGACGCGAAGACGGACCGGCCGTGGGAAGACGACGACGTGGCGGAGCAGCGCAAGCAGATCGCGGCAGAGGCCCGTGGGCTGGGCGACTACGCGCTCAACGGCATCCCGGCCGGGTCGCAGTACGAGAAGCAGAAGCCCGACATGGCGAAGCGCGCGATCGACCTGTGGGGCGTGCTGATCGGCGACGCGCCCGACTCGCCGCTGGGCAAGGAAGGCAAGAAACTGGTCGCGGACCTCGAACCGCTCGCCCGCAAGAAGAAGTAGCTCGGCAACCGGTCATGGTGAGCGGAGGGTACACATGCCGTTACTGGATCACTTTCATCAGCCGATCGACCCGCGCGTGGGGTGGGAGTCGTTCCACCACCGCTGGGCGAACGCGATCGCGGATCACCTCGACCAACTGCTTCCGGCGCGGTTCTTCGCGCGCGTCGAGGTCCACCTCGGCAACGAAGTTGCGACCGACGTGACCGAGGAGGAACTCGTCGCTCCGCCGGAGGCGAACGGGACCGCTGGCATCGCGGTCGCCACCTACACGCCGCCGGCCGCGACGGTCACGATCCCCACCGTGTTTCCGGAGGAGGCCGCGATCGAGGTGCGCTCCGCCGACCCGGCCGCGCGGCTGCTGGCGGTGATCGAACTCGTCAGCCCCGCGAACAAGAAAAGCCCCGACGCGCGCCGGGCGTTCGTAGCGAAGGCGGTCGCGTACCTTCAGCACCGGATCGGCCTCGTGATCGTCGATCCGGTAACGGAGCGGCACTTCAACCTGCACAACGACCTGACCCGCGAACTCGCCGGGAACGACCTGTTCGCGCTGCCCGGTGATCCGCCCATCTACGCCGCCGCGTACCGGCCCGTCGCGGGCGAAGCCGGCGCGAGCGCGGAGGCGTGGGTTCACCAACTCGCCGTCGGTGCCGCGCTACCGGTCGTGCCGCTGTACCTCCGCGGGCACGGGTTCGTGCCGCTCGACCTCGAAGCGACCTACACCGAAACGCGCCGCCGCGCCCGGTTCTAACGTCTCGCTCCCACGAAAGGAATCTCATGTCCACCGATCATTCTCACGGCTTCAGCACGCGGGCCATTCACGCCGGGCAGGACGCGGACCCGACCACCGGGGCGACCGTCGTGCCCATCTACGCGACCAGCACCTACACGCAGGCCGCACCCGGTCAGCACAAGGGGTACGAGTACAGCCGCAGCGGGAACCCTACCCGAACCGCGCTCGAAACGGCACTCGCCGCACTCGAAGAGGGCGAGCGCGGGCTGGCGTTCGCGTCCGGGCTGGCCGCGACCACTGCCGTGTTCGGTGCGCTCCTGCGGCCGGGCGACGAGGTGGCCGCGTCCGCGGACCTGTACGGCGGCACGTTCCGCCTGCTGGAGCGCGTATTCAAGCCGTGGGGACTCACCGCCCGCTACACCGACGATTCCTCCGCCGCCGGCTTCGAGCAGATCATCACGCCCAAGACGAAGCTCGTGTGGATCGAGACGCCCACCAACCCGCTGTTGCAAATCCTCGACATCGCGGCCATCGCGGAGGTCAGCCACAAGCACGGGGCGAAGCTCGCGGTCGATAACACGTTCGCGTCGCCGTACCTGCAGCGCCCGCTCGCGCTCGGCGCGGACCTCGTCGTCCACAGCACCACCAAGTACCTCGGCGGTCACTCGGACGTGGTCGGCGGTTGTGTCGTGGGCGGCAAGGACCTGCTCGACCCGATCAAGTTCTATCAGAACGCGGCCGGCGGGGTGCCGGGACCGTTCGACTCGTACCTCGTCCTCCGCGGCCTGAAGACCCTCGCGGTGCGCATGGACCGGCACTGCGACAACGCGGCGTCACTCGCCGGGTGGCTCGTGAGGCACCCGGCGGTGGCGCGGGTGTACTACCCCGGCCTGCCGGACCACCCCAATCACGCGGTCGCGGCGAAGCAGATGCGCGGGTTCGGCGGGATGATCTCGCTGAAGTTGCACGGCGGCATCCCGGCCGCGAAGCTGTTCCTCACGCGCACCAAGTTGTTCAGCCTCGCGGAGAGTCTGGGCGGGGTCGAGTCGCTGGTGTGCCACCCGACGACGATGACGCACGCGAGCATCCCGAAGGAGATCCGCGAGGCCCGCGGCGTGGACGACGGGCTGATCCGCCTGAGCGTGGGCATTGAGGACGTGGCCGACCTCCGCACCGACCTCGAACGCGCGCTCGCCGCGGGGTAGAATCAAACAACCCGAACAGGAGAACCACGCATGCCACTACGCGACCATTTCCACGGCGAGACAGAAGTCGAACTGCCGTGGCCGATGATCGCCCAATCCTGGGCGATCACGCTTGTCCGCTGGCTGAACACGACTCTCCCGCGGGACGTGTTTCACGCCGTCAGCGAGATGCGCATGGGGCCGCAGGTGGAAGCCGACGTCGCCGAATACCGGCGGGACGATCTGCCGGACGCCTTCCACGGGCCGAACGGGTCGGTGGCGACCCTCGCCACCCTCACCGCCGCGCCGCCGGCCGTGTTGACGCTGTCGGCCACGTTCCCCGACGAGATCGAGGTCGAGATTCGCGAGCGGCGGGCCGGGCGCCCGCTCGTCGGCATAATCGAACTGGTCAGCCCCGGCAACAAGGACCGGCCGGCGGCGTGCGAATCGTTCGTCGCGAAATGCGTCGCCTACCTACGCAGTGGGATCGGCGTCGTAATCATCGACGTGGTCACCGAGCGGCACGCGAACCTGCATAACGAACTGATGCGTGCAATCGGCGGCGAGAACCCGCAACTCATGCCGGACACGCCGATTTACGTCTCGGGTTACCGGCCGGTCCACCGCCGCGAGAGCCGCGCGAATGAGATCGAAGTGTGGCCGTACGCGGCGGTAGTCGGCCAACTGGTCCCCGCGGTGCCGCTCGGCCTGCGCGGCGGGCCGGTCGTGCTGCTCGACCTCGAAGGCACCTACACCGCGGCCATCGAAGCCACCGGGCTTTGAGCGCCGCGTGGCGCGCGGACCAGTTCCCAGTTCGGCAGCCCGCCGGTCAGTTCGCGGTGGCCGCGCAGCGCGAAGCCGAGCTTCTGGTAGATCGCGACGTTCGGTTCGGTCGCGGTTTCCAGGTACACCGGCACGCGGTCGCGGTCGGTGGCCTCGAACACCGGCCGCAGCACGGCACGCGACAAGCCCTGTCCTTGCGATTCCGGCCGCACGCCGAGCAGTTGCACGTACCAGTGCGGCCCCGGCACGTGCTCCGCGCGGCCGGCGTCGAACTCGCCTTCGTAGCGCGCCAGGAGGCGACCGCCGCGCCAGCCCAGCCGCCAGCCCAGCCCCAGCCCGCCGGCGCGGAAGCCGTCCCACCGCGACGGCCACTCCGACCCCGGCGGCCACGCGCACGCGACCGCCGCGCGGTCGGCGGTGCCGAACGCGGCGTCGCACCGCACCGACATGCGGAACAGGAACCGGCAGAACGCCTCGGTCACGCGCGGCCGACGCTTCGCGTCCGGGCACAGCGCCGCGAGCAGCGGGTAGTCCGCGAACGCCGCCGCGAGCGACGCGACCGCGGCCGGTTCGTCGGCGCGGGTGAGCCGGTCGATGATCGGCGTCACGAAGCGGCCACCTCCACGAGGTTGTCGAAGAAGGTGGCCCCGCCGCCCATGTCGGTGGTCGCGGTGCTCGTCGTCGCGTTGCAGTTCGACCCGTCGTCGGTGAACTTGCGCCACCACAGGCCGAGCGTCACCACCACGCCGGGCTTCACGGTTTCGGCCACCACCGCCTTCGCGCGGAACCGGCCGCGGGCGTTGAACACGCTCACCGTCTGACCGTCGGCGATGCCGCGGGCGGTCGCGTCGGCGGGGTGAATCTCCAGCGTCCGCTCGCCGGCCGATTTGCGGAGCGTATCGACGTTCACGAACGTCGAGTTGAGGAACGGCGTCGCGGGCGGCGTGAGCAGTTGCAGCGGGTACTTCGCGGCCAGTTCGGGCTTCGTCTGCGGGTCTTCGTGCGGCGGGACGTAGTGCGGCAGCGGGTCGCGGCCGGCGCGGGCCTCGCGCGCGGAGAAGAGTTCGCACTTGCCCGACGGCGTCGGGAACTCGCCCGTCGCGAACGGTGCCCAGTCCTTCGGCAGGTTGAGGCGCACGGGGCCGGCTTTGGTCGCGTCGAGCGTGATGC
>JAYUBA010001286.1:0-3428 GCA_043741075.1 Frigoriglobus sp. | reverse complement strand
GGCACCCGGAGAAGGGGCCGGTGATTCCGCAGAAACCTCTCCCCCCAGCCCCCTCCCCTAAGAAGGGAGGGGGGGCAAGAGAAGACAATGCCGCTTCTCCTTCTTCTCCGGCTCCCCCTCCCTTCTTAGGGGAGGGGGCTGGGGGGAGAGGTTCTTCCGTCGGCGACAAGATCGTGATCTTCGAGGACACGACGGGCGACGGCAAGTTCGACAAGCGCACGGTGTTCATGGAAGGTCTGAACCTCGTCAGCGGCATCGAGGTCGGGTTCGGCGGCGTGTGGGTCGGCGCGGCCCCGTACTTCCTGTTCATCCCGCACGACGAGAAGACCGACAAGGCCGGCGAACCGAAGATTCTGCTCGACGGCTGGGGCTACCAGGACACGCACGAAACGCTGAACAGCTTCATCTGGGGGCCGGACGGCTGGCTCTACGGCTGCCACGGCGTGTTCACGCACAGCCGCGTCGGCAAGCCCGGTACGCCCGATGAAAAGCGCACGCCGATCAACGCCGGCATCTGGCGCTACCACCCCACGCGGCACACGTTCGAGGTGTTCTGCCACGGAACGAGCAACCCGTGGGGTCTGGACTACAACGCCAACGGCGACTTCTTCATCGAGGCGTGCGTCATCCCGCACATGTGGCACATGATCCAGGGCGGCCGGTATCACCGCCAGGGCGGGGTTCACTTCAACCCGTACACCTACGACGACATCAAGACCATCGCGAACCACCGGCACTACGTCGGGGCGACGCCGCACAGCGGCAACGGCCGCAGCGACAGCGCCGGCGGCGGGCACGCGCACGCCGGCCTCATGTGCTACCAGGGCGGCGCGTGGCCGAAGGAGTACCACGGCAAACTGTTCATGGGGAACCTGCACGGCCACCGAATCAACGTCGATGTGATTACCGCGAAGGGCAGCGGGTACGTCGCGGACCGCAACCCGGACTTCCTGCTGACGCACGACAAGTGGGCGATCCCGCTCGCGCTCAAGTCCGGCCCGGACGGCAACGTGTACCTGCTCGACTGGTACGACAAGGAGATTTGCCACCTCACCGCCCCGGAAAGGTGGGACCGCACCAACGGCCGCATCTACAAGATTTCGCACAAGGACGCGAAGCCGGTCAAGAACCTCGACCTGTCGAAGGCGACCGACCTGGAGTTGGTCAAGTACCAGAAGCACGAGAACGACTGGTACGCGCGGATGGCACGTCGGCTTCTGCAAGAACGCAGAGTGGCTCGCAAGATCGACGCAGACGCACGGGCCGAGTTGGAAAAGATGGTAAGCAAGGAGACAAGAGAGGTACACCTCCGGGCGCTGTGGGCACTCCACGCGATTCAGGTGTTTGATTGGGAAAGCCCGATCGGCAAAGACGAGCAGGTTCGAGCCTGGGGGTGGCGGCTTTGGAGCGACAGGACTCATAAGGAGGTGATCAACGGCACGCCTGGCTTCAATCCCTTTGAGTTCTCGGCTGGAAAATCACCTGTCGCACGGCGAGCCATGGCTTCTTCGTTTATCACACGGCCGGATAGCGTTCCCGAATGGGGGTTAAGATTTTTGCTTTCCAACGCCGAGGACGCGAACGACCACAACCTGCCATACCTGTACTGGTACGCGCTCGAACCGCTGTGCGCCAAAAAACCAAAAGAGGCGCTGGAGCTCGCGGCCAACGGGAAGATTCCGTTCGTGTTCCAGTGCGCTGCGCGGCGGGTCGGGGCCATAGGCACCCCGGAGGCTTTCGACCTGCTCACGAAGTCGCTCGCGGAAGCGAAGACCGATGCGGAGCGCACCGTGTACTTCCGCGGACTTCAGGAAGGTGCGAAGGGGAAGCGCGCCCTGCCGATGCCGAAGGGCTGGCAAGCGGCGTTCGAGGCGCTGATGAAGTCGCCGGACGCGGCCGTGCGGAACCAGGCGCTCGGCCTCGCGGCGACGTTCGGCGATAAGGGCGCGCTCGGCACGCTCCGCAAGGTGCTGGCCGACTCGAAGGCCGACGCGGCGGCCCGGCTCGCGGCGCTCACGGCTCTCGTGGACGCGAAGGACACCGAAACCGCACCCCTTCTGCAAGCCGCACTTTTGGACAAGGAACTCCGCGCCGCGGCGCTCCGTGGGCTGGCCGCGTTCGACGACGCGAAGACCCCGGCCGCGATCCTCGCGCAATACGCGTCGTTCACGCTCGCGGAGAAGCGCGACGCGCTCGCCACCCTCGCGGCCCGCGTCGGGTTCGCGAAGGAACTCATGAACGCGGTCGCGGCGAAGACAATTCCTTCTACCGACGTGCCCGCGGAAGTCGTCCGGCAGCTTCGCGGGTACGAGGACGCGGCGCTCGACAAGCAGATCGCCGACCTGTGGGGCGTCGTCCGCGAGTCGCCCGCCGAGAAGAAGCAACTCATCGCCGGATGGAAGAAGCGGCTCACGGCGTCAGCGGCCCCGCCCGGCGACGTGAACCTCGGCCGCGCCGTCTTCGCCAAGACGTGCCTGAACTGCCACACGCTGTACGCGGTCGGCGGGAAGGTCGGCCCGGAGATCACCGGCGCGAACCGCGGCAGCCTCGACTACCTGCTCGAAAACATCCTCGACCCCAGCGCGGTCATCCCGAAGGAGTACGCGGCCACCCGCATCGTCACCACCGACGACCGCAACATCACCGGCATCGTGAAATCGGAAGTGAACGGCGTGCTTACGGTGATGACCGACCGCGAGACGCTCACCATCGCGGTGAAGGACATCGCCAGCCGCAAGGCGTCCGACCTCTCCATGATGCCGGACGACATCCTCAAGCAGACAACTGAGTTCGAGTTCCGCTCGCTCATCGCGTACCTTCAGACAGCGGGGCAGGTGGCGCTCCTCGCGAACGCGGAGAACGCGAAGGAGTTCTTCAACGGCAAGGACTTGAGCAACTGGGACGGCGACAAGGAGTTGTGGAAGGTCGAGAACGGCGAAATCGTCGGGAAGACGACGACCGGGCTGAAGCGGAACAACTTCCTCGTGTCGCACATCGCGGCGGAGAACTTCAAGCTGTCGCTGAAGGTGAAACTGACGCCGAATAAGGAGAACAGCGGCGTACAATTCCGCAGCGTGCCGCTGCCCGACGGCGAGATGCGCGGCCCGCAGGCCGACATTGGGGCCGGCTGGTGGGGCAAGTTATATGAGGAGAGCGGTCGCGGTTTATTAGCTAAGGAGGGCGGCGAGAAGTTCGTCAAGCCGGACGAGTGGAACGACTACGCGGTGGAGGCCGTCGGCGGGCGCGTCCGCGTCTGGATCAACGGCAACCTGTGTACGGACTACGCGGACGACAAACTGGCCCGCCGCGGCGTGTTCGGGCTGCAACTGCACAGCGGCGGCCCGCTCGAAGTGCGGTTCAAGGACATCAAACTGGACGTGCTGAAGTAACGGCGAAGAGAAGACCCCTCACCCGCGGCGAAGCGCCGC
>JAYUBA010001285.1:0-11045 GCA_043741075.1 Frigoriglobus sp. | reverse complement strand
GCTTCCGCATCCACGCCATCACCGCCTCGCGCGGGTCTCTGTCGTCCGCGAGCGTGAGCGCGTCGGCTTCGCCCAGTAGGCGGAGCGCCTTCGCTTCGGCCGTGCCGAGCGGGCTGGTGACTTTCGCGTGCGCGCCGGGCGGCAGCACGCGAACCTCCGCTTGTAGCAGCCGCCGCGCGACCTCCGGCAGCATCTTCGCCCGCCTCTCCATCTCGGCCGTCTCGGTGCGGAACTTCTCCGCCTTCGCGATCACTTCTTGCAACTTGGCGAGTTCGTCGAGTTGCAAAGCGGCGAGCGGCTTCGGGCCTGCCATCAGCTTGTCCGCGTCGGCCTTCGCCTTCTTCGCGTCGTCGTCGAACTTCTTGCCGTCGCTTCCTTGCGCTTCTTCACATCGCCTTCGAGCGTCTTGGCTTCGTCGTTGAACTTCTTGTACAGCGCGGCCATGTCGGGGAACTTCTTCTCGTTGTCACCCTGGAAGCCGACCTTCCGAACGCGCATGAAGAAGTTCGAGAACTCCAGTAAGTCCTCCTGCCGCCACACGTCGTGCGGGTGGCGGTGGCACTGCGCGCACTCCAGTCGCAGACCCAGGAACGCGTGCGAAACCTGCATCGCGCCCGTGACGCCGTCGGCGTTGCGGCGCTGCCAGAACAGGTCGAGCGTGCGGCGCTTCGCGTAGAGTTCCAGGTCCGGGCGGCCGGGCGCGTAGCCCTCGAAGAGCGCCTTCACTTCGGCCGCGTACTGCTCCGGCGTGCGGCCCTCGCGGCTCGTCGCGAGCAGGATGCGTTCCACGAACACGTCGTAAGAGGTGTTCTCCGCGAGCCGGGCGCGCACCCACTCCTGGAAGCGTGGCGCGTCGTGTTCGAGCGAGAGCGCGTCCGCGTACACGCCGTAATCCGCGGCCTTCAGCAGGTCGCAGAACTTGAGCGTCCAGAGTGCCGCGTGGCCGGGGCGCGAGAGCAACTCGTCGATCGTCTTCGCGCGCTTGTCGGCGGCCGTGTCCGCGAGGAACTTCTGCACGTCTTCCGACGTGGGAAGCTCGCCGGTCACGTCGAGATGTACGCGGCGGAGGAAGGTCGCGTCGTCCGCGAGCGCCGCGGGCGGGAGGTTGAGCCGCTTGAGCTTCGCGAGGACGTGCGCATCGACGAAGTTGTTCGGCTTCACGTCGGGGAACGCGCCCGCGTCCGGTCGCGGGACGAGCACCCGCGCCAGCGCCGGCTGCGCGCGGTAGCGGACGATGATCGCGGCATCGCCCACGCCCTTCCCGGTCACGGCACCGGACGCATCGACACCTGCGGTCGCGGGGTCGAGCGACTCGAAGGAGCAATACGGTGTCACGTCCTCCGTGGTGCCGTCCGCGAACCCGGCTTCCACCTTGAGGCGGTACGTCTCGCCCTGCTTCGCCACTTGCTCCGCCGGCGACGCCTTCAGTTCCTTCACGCGCGAAGTCGCGGCGGTATCGGCTTTCGCCCCGGTCGCGATCCACTTCCGCAGCAACTCGTACTCGAAGCTATCGGCGCGGAGGCGAACCCCGCCGCCGTGTTCGGCCTGACCCGTCGCCTTACGGAGCAGCAGGCTCGCGTTCGCGTCGGTGAGGTTGATGCGGCGACCGCCGAACTCGCGCATGAGCCGGTCGTGGTCGCCCGCGGGGTCCGCGCCGAAGAGCGACAGCCGGAAGCCGTTCTGCCCCTTCACCGCGCCGTGGCACCCGCCGCTGTTGCAGCCGAGTTTGCTGAAGATCGCGGAGACGTGCCGCTGGTACGACGGCGGTTCCTCCGCGGCGCGCGCGAACTGCGGCAGCGCGAGTGCGGCGAGAACGGCGGGTATCGCGAATCGGCTCATCACTTGTCTTTCAGCAGTTCGGTCAAGTCCCACACCTTCACCGTCTTGTCCCACGCGCCCGCGGCCAGGATCGGCTTCTTCGGATGGAATGCGATGCACAGCACCTCGTTCGTGTGCTTCAACCGCGCGCGTTCCTTCCACGTCGTCGTGTCCCACAACACGATGTCGCTCGGCTTGTTCCAGTCGCCGTCGGCGGTGGCGAGTGTCTTGCCGTCGGGGCTGAAGCAGACGCCCCACATGTCGCCGGTGTGCTTACCCGTCAGCGACGCGACCTCGTCGCCGTTGGCGTCCCAAACTTTCGTGACGCCGTAGCGGGTGCCGGCGGCGAGCAGCTTGCCGTTCGGCGAATACGCCACCGAGCGGACCTCCGCGACCTTCGGGCGAACGATCATCCACTCCTTCCCCCAGTTGTCGCGAAACCACACCTCGTTGTCGGAACTCACCGTCGCGAGCCGGTGCCCGTCGGGGTCGTAGGCCAGCGCGTTCACCCACGACTTGTGGTTAGTCGTGCCGTTCCACTCCTTGCCGGATTCCAGATTCCAGATGCGAACGGTGCCGTCGATGCCGCCGGAGGCGAGGAACTGCCCGTTGGGGTCGAAGGCCACCGTAAGGACGGCCCCGCGGTGACCGCGGAACGTGTGAACGAGTCGCCGGTTCTCGGCGTTCCAGACCTTCACCGTGCCGTCGAAGCTGGCCGTGGCGAACGACTTCCCGTCCGTCGCGAAGGCTACCGACGTGACGGCATCGCCGTGAGCCTCCAGCGCCGCCCGCTCCTTGCCGGTGGCGACATCCCAGAACTTCACGGTCACGTCGGCGCTGGCACTGGCGAGCGTCCCGCCGTCGGGCGAAAACGCGACCCCGCCCACCCAGCCGGTGTGGCCCGTTAGCGTCCGTGGCTCTGGCGGCGCGCCCGCGCTGACGTTCGCGAAGGCAATCGCGGCGACGAGCGGGAGAGCGAACGTGAAGCGGCAATGGCCGACAATGACGAGGGGCAAGGTGGGAACCCCGGCGGGAAGATACCATGAGGATTATCGCACGGCGCGCGTACCGTGAGCAACGGGGAACCGGGATTGATCGGCGGCTTGAGATTGAAACGCGCGCGTCGGCAGTGGTACACTCCGCCAAGGAGGACTGTATGAACGCGACGACCGCTACCGAACCGCTGTTGACCGCCGACGAATTCATGCGTCTGCACGGCAACGAGACGCGGGTCGAACTGTTTCGTGGCCGCGTTGTGAGACACCCGATGCCCTACGGACCCCACGGCTACATCTGCAACAACGCGAGCGCAATCATTACCCCGTTCGTCCGCGCGCACAACCTCGGCCGGGTCTTCTCGAACGACACGTTCACCCGGGTGCGGCTGAAAGAAGCGACCGACACCGTGCGCGGGGCGGACGTCGCGTTCGTGAGTTACGCGAAGATGCCGGCGGGGGACGTTCCTGGCGGGCCTCTGCCCGCGCCCGACCTCGTTATCGAAGTGCGCTCTCCGAGTGATCGCATTCCGCAACTCAGCGCGAAGGCGTCCGAGTATCTGGAGGCCGGGGTCACGGTCGTCGTCGTCATCGACCCCGCGACCGAATCGCTCGCGGTGTATCGCGAGAACGAGTTCCCCATCCGAATGCACAACGGCGACGAGCTTACACTACCGGACGTGCTGCCGGGCTTCGCGGTGCAGGTGAAGGCATTCTTCGAGTGACGCCTTCTGGCGGCCGGGTTCCGCCCGCGGTATCGTTGGTAGAATGCGAACCCTCATCGCCACCGTCTTCGCGCTGCTCGCGTCTCTGCTCGTCGCGCCCGCGGCGGAACCGCAACCGGCACCGACGCCGGACGAAGTGCTTTCCGGGCTGAAGACCTTCTTCGCGAAGACCGCGAAGCCGGACGGCTCGTTCCGCCCCGGCATCGACCCGCACTACGAAGGCATCTCCGATAGCGCGTACAGCGACCTCGCGCCGGTCGCCTACGCGGTCGTCATTCACAAGACGTTCGGCTGGAAGTTGCCCGACGAGGAGACGACGCGCGCGTTCCTGCTGGCGCGACAGAAGGACGACGGGGCGTTCGTGAACGCGGCCGGCACGGTCGATCCGAAGTCGGCCGCGGGGCGCGCGTACAACACGACGATGGCGGTCATGGCGCTCCACGCGCTCGGCACCACACCCAAGCACGACCCGCTGCCGGTGTTCGACGTGGTGTTGAAGGCCGACTACAAGGACTTGCCGCTGTACATGACGAGCTTCTTCCCGCTCGCGTACCGCGCGTCCGGCAAGCCGATCCCGGCCGACGCGGACAAGAAGATCAGGGCGCTGATGGTGCAGGACGCCGAGGGCTACATCAACGATCACGTCGCGGCCACGTTCCACGCGGTACACTACTACCGGCTCGTCGGTGAAGAGGTGCCGAAGGCCGAAGCAATGCTGAAGCGTGTCCTCCGCGACCAGAAGGCCGACGGGAGTTGGATGCTGAACGCTCCGGCGCGCGACCGGCACGCGACCTTCGACGCCGCGTTCATCGTGCGGCAACTCGGCGGCGACAAGCCCGACGCGAAGCGGGCGTTGGAGCGGGCGGCGAAGTGGTCGCTGTCGTGCCGCAACGCGGACGGCGGGTTCGGGCACTTCCCCGGCAGCACGTCGGACGCGGACGCGTGCTTCTTCCACGTCGGCACGCTGGTGATGGCCGGTTGGCTGAAGCCGGCCGATCCACTGCCGAAGGACGCGCACCTCTTGGGGTGGGGCCACCTGTTCCCGGTGAAGTAGCTTCGTTCCGTGTTCGCCGAGGTGCCCATGTTCGGCCTGTTCACCCCATCGCGCCCGCTCGACCTCGCCAGCAAGACGTGGGTCGAACGGCGGATGCTGTGGTTCGCGGAGCGGTTCGGCACCGACCGGTTCCGGAACGCACGCGTCGTCACGCCGACCGACGAGTTCTTCCCCGACAGGTACACTGGGGATATCGCGAGCGTGCGCCGGTGCCTGGACCGGATGTGCGGCTACATAGGCGTCGATCCCGCGGCGATCACGGTGGAGTTGCTCCCGGACGAGGCGATGCCCGGCGCGGCCGGGTTGTACGAGATGCGCGCGAGAGGGCACATCCGCGTCGCGGACTCGCAGGTTGGGGACCCGACCCGGCTGCTGGCGACCCTCGCCCACGAAATTGCCCACGAAATTCTCTTGCGCGGCGGCCACTTGACCGGCGCAGAAGCGGACCACGAGACGACGACCGACCTGTTGCCTGCATTCCTCGGCGTGGGCATCTTCGCGGCCAACGGGACGATCCGCGAGTGGATCGAGCGCGAGGGGTACATGAGCATTTGGTGGACTTCGCGACAGGGATATCTGTCGTCGATCGTCCACGGCTACGCGATGGCCCTCTTCGCTCACGCGCGCGGCGAGGGCTCCCCGGCGTGGCGGCACCACCTCCGCGCCGACGCGCGGAAGACGCTCGCGTCGGGCCTGCGGTTCCTCCGCAAGACGGGCGATTCGTTGTTCACCCCGGACACCACCGCCGGGCCGCAGGTCGCGCCCGCGGCGCCGGTCATTTTGGAGCGCCTCGCGGCGCGCAGCCCGACGTTTAAGCTCGCGGCGCTGTGGGACGTGATCGAGACTTCCCCGACCGATCCGCACGTTCTGGAGGCCGTCACGCGATTCCTGACCGACCGCGACGACACCCTCCGGGCAAGCGCGGCACAGGCGGTAGCGGCCTTCGGACCGGGCGCGTCGGGACGGGTAACGCAACTGTTGGAGTTACTCCGGGACGCCGCGCCACAGGTGCGAGCCGCCGCGGCACGTGCGCTGGGAACACTGAAGCCGCCGTCGGCGGAAGTGGTCGTCGAACTGGCCCGCCTACTGACCGACCGGGACGTGTCGGATGCCGCGGCCGAGGCGCTTCACGCCTACGGTGCTGGGGCCGCGCCCGCTCTACCGAAACTACTCGTCGCCCTCGAGCGCGCACTCGTGGGTTCATCCGACGCCGCGGTCCTCTACTTCTCCCTCCTGCGCGCGATCAGCACGGACCCGCGAAAGGCGCTCCGAGAGCACTTCGACCAGCGCGACCCGGACCAACTCCGGTTCGCCCTCATGGAACTCAAGCGCACCGCCTAACTCACCATCGGGCCACCACAGATGGTAGCGGCGATTCCACTTCCACGCGTTCGCCGCTGAACGGGTGGTCGAAGCCCAGCCGCCACGCGTGCAGGCACAGCCGCCGCGCCGGGTCGGTGGCCGCAGCGTACACCGCGTCGCCCGCGACCGGGCAGCCCAGACCCGCCATGTGAACGCGAATCTGGTGCTTGCGGCCCGTCTCCAGTTCCACCTCCACGAGCGAATACCGGCCGCTCGTTTCGCGAAGCTTGTAACGCGTCACCGCCCGCTTCGCGCCCGCGCCCGCGTGCGGACTCGCGCGCACCCGCAGGTCGCGGCCTTCGGTCAGGTAGTTGTCGATCGTGCCTTCCGCCGGGGCGGGCGTTCCTTCCACCACCGCGAGGTACGTCTTCGTTACGGCGTCCCAGTTCTGTTGAAGTTGGTCGCGAACCTCCGCACTCCGCGCGAAGAGGAGCAAGCCGGACGTTTCGCGGTCGAGGCGGTGGACGACGAACGGCCGCCCGGCGTTCCGCGCCGCGAGGTGCGCGCTCAGCCGCACGAACGCGGTGTCCGTCTTCTCGGTCTCCGTCGCCACCGCGAGCAATCCCGCCGGCTTGTCGATCACGATGAGGTGGGCGTCCTCGTGGACGATCGCGATGCCGGCGAGATCGGAGGCGGGCGGCGGCGCATCGCGCGCGACGCACACCGTGTCGCCGGGGCGCAGCGGGTGGTCGTGCCGGGTGGCCGAAGTGCCGTTCACCGTGACGCGGCCGGAGCGGAGCACCTGCTTCACCCGCGTCCGGTTCGTCGGCGCGAGCGCGACGAGCAGCCACGCCAGGAGTTCAGCCTCGGCGGTCGGCGGCGGTAGCTCCCGCATCGGGCCTCTCTTCACTCCGCCGGCTTGCCGACGCCGAGCGCGTCGGCGACGCGGTTGATGTAGTTGAAGTACGCGGCGATCATGGTGATCTGCAAGATGCCGGTGTCGTCGAACCCGACGGCGCGCAGGCGCTCCACGTCCGCGCGGGTGTGCGTGTGCGGCGCCGCGGTCATCTTCACCGCGAAGTCGAGCATGGCGCGGTCGGCGTCGGAGAGTTTCGCCTGCGTATAGTCCCGCCGCAACGCGGCGGCGAGTTCGTCGTCCGGGTGCGCCCGGCGGAGGAACTCGGTGTGGCTCTCCGTTCAGTAGAAGCACGCGTTCTGCGCGGACACCACGGACGCGATCATCTCGTGCTGCGCCCGCGTGAGCGGCAGGTGGGGCCGCATCATCATCGCGAGGCCGGACATCATGTGCCGCATCGCGTCGGGGATCAGGCTGTGCGCGGCGGTGACGCTGTCGGTGCCGCCGTCCGGCCGCACGAGCGCCGCGACCGGCACCGCGTAGTCGGCCGGGTACAGCGCGTAGATCGCCTCGTACACCGCCCGCAACTCCGGGCCGGCGTCGTCGTAGGGCGTCGTCTCGATCCACGGCATGAGCGCGTTCCTCGGTGGGCGTCGGTGGGTTGATTATCCTCGCGCCACCAACGGCACTGCAACTGTCAATCGTTCAGCGGGGTCGCCGCTAAACACCTCCACGTTCCGCACCTACACTGACCTCACCATATCCAAAAGGAGTTTCACATGGACAAGATCAGTGTCGCCGACGCGCGCAAGGCGGAGGCCGTCGGCCGGCAGGTGCGACTGCAAGGGTGGGTGCGCACGCGGCGCGACTCGAAGGGCGGGTTCAGCTTCATCGAGCTGAACGACGGCTCCTGCCAGGGGAACGTGCAGGTCGTCGCACCGGGCGAACTCGCGAACTACGAAGCCGTGGTCAAGCACCTGCACACCGGCGCGAGCGTGACCATCGAGGGCGAGGTGAAGGCGTCGCCCGCCAAGGGGCAAACCACGGAAGTCCTGGCCTCGCGCGTCGAGCTGATCGGCGACGCGGACGTGGACACCTTCCCACTTCAGAAGAAGGGGCACAGCTTCGAGTTCTTGCGCGGCATCGCGCACCTGCGGCCCCGGACGAACACGTTCGGGGCCGTCGCGCGGCTGCGGCACCAGGTGTCGATGTCGATCCACCAGTTCTTCCACGAGCGCGGGTTCTACTACGTCCACACGCCGATCATCACCGCGAGCGACTGCGAGGGCGCGGGCGCGATGTTCCGCGTGTCCACCATCGACCCGGACGCGCCGCCGAAGGCGGAAGGGAAGGTGGACTACACGAAGGACTTCTTCAACAAGCCCGCGTACCTCACGGTAAGCGGCCAGTTGCAGGGCGAGGCGTTCGCGTGCGCGCTGGGCCGCATCTACACGTTCGGCCCGACGTTCCGCGCGGAGAACTCGAACACCCCGCGGCACCTCGCCGAGTTCTGGATGATCGAGCCGGAGATGGCCTTCTACGACCTGACCGACAACATGGACTTGGCCGAAGCGTTCCTCAAGCGGATCATCTCCGACGCGCTCGCGTTCTGCATGGAAGACCTGAAGTTCTTCGCGGAGAAGTTGGAGAACAACAAGGAGTTGTTCACGAAGCTGGAGAACGTGCTGAACAACCCGTTCAAGCGGGTGTCGTACACGGAGGGCGTGGACATCCTCTTGAAGAGCGGCAAAACGTGGGAGTACCCGGTCGCGTGGGGCGGCGACTTGCAGAGCGAACACGAGCGCTATTTGGCGGAGCAGCACTTCAAGTGCCCGGTGATCCTGTACGACTACCCGCGCACGCTCAAGCCGTTCTACATGAAGGTGAACGACGACCAAAAGACGGTGCGGGCGATGGACGTGCTGGTGCCGGGCGTGGGCGAGATCATCGGCGGCAGCCAGCGCGAGGAGCGCCTCGACGTGCTCGAATCGCGGATGCGCGAGCAGGGCCTGGAGCCGGAAAGCTACAGATGGTATCTGGACCTGCGGCGCTACGGCACGGTGCCGCACAGCGGCTTCGGGCTGGGGCTGGAGCGCACGATCCTGTTCCTGAGCGGCATGGCGAACATCCGCGACGTGATCCCGTTCCCGCGCACGCCGGGGAACGCCGAGTATTGACGCGCCGCGCGTATCATACTTCCATGCAGACGAACCCGAACCGCGACGAGATGCTTGAGTTAGTGAGGGACGCCGTGACCGGCGGCGAGTTCAGCCGGGCCACCTTCGCCGGGGCCACCCGCGGAGCCGCGTGCGAGTGGGTCCGCGTCGTGGTGCGGCCGGTCGAGCTCCGCGGCGAGCGGCACGTCCAGTTCGCCTACCAGAGCGCGAAGAAGGTCGTCACCAAGAACTTCCCGCCGGCGGAGGTGGACGCACCGCTCGACGAGTTGCTCGGCCACGGCTTCGCGGGCGTTCACATCTCGCTCCGAACCGAAGAGATCGACATCCGCACCAGCCGCAAGGGCCGCGTTCACGTCGGCCGGCACACGATGGGCGAAGCGCGATCGGCCGAAGCCGAACCGCACAACCGCGTGAAGGACGTACCGCTGCCCGAAGGCACGGCCGACCGGTTGCTCGAAGTCATGGGCGTCGCGACGGCCGACGGGCACGTCCGCGCGTCCATGCGCGCGAAGTTCACGCAGATCAACGAGTTCCTGAAGCAACTCCGGCACGCCCTCGACGACACCGACTTGAAGCGCATCGGCCGGGCGGTCGAGATACTCGATTGCGGGTGCGGGTCGAGTTACCTCACGCTCGCGGCGCACCACTACCTCAACGACGTGCTAAACGTGCCCGCGCGCATCCTCGGCGTGGACATCAACGACGATGTCATTCGGAAGAGCATTGATAAGGCCGACAAACTCGGCGCGAACGGGCTGACCTTCGAGTGCCGCCGCATCGGCACCGCGGACGTGCCCGCGGACATCGTCCTCGCGCTGCACGCGTGCGACACCGCCACCGACGACGCCATCGCCCAGGCCGTGCGCAGCGAAGCGCGGCTGCTCCTCAGCGTGCCGTGCTGCCACCACGACCTGAACAAGGTGATCCGCACCGACGCCGCGGGCGGCGTGCTGCGCCCCATGCTGCGGCACGGCATCATGCTCCAACGAACGGCCGATTTGGTCACGGACGCGTTCCGCGCGCTGGCCTTACGCATTATGGGCTACAAAACAGATGTTGTCGAATTCGTGGCGACCGAACACACGCCGCGGAACCTGATGATTCGCGCCGTCCGCGCCGCCGGCTCCCGCGAAGCCGCCAGCGGCGTGGCGCACGTCGGCGAATACCAAGAGATGAAGCGCTTTTGGGGCGTGACGCCGTACATCGAGAAGGCGCTCGGCGAACCGTTCCAACAACTCGTGAAGGCTACCCCACTATGAGCGAAGCGGGTTACGTGCTCGGCCAGTCGGAGCGGGCCGCACGGCGGCTGGAGTTGCAGGACCGGCACTTCGCGGTGCCGTCCGAGGCGCTGCTCGACGCGCTCGCGCTCGAACCGACCGCCCGCGTGGTCGAACTCGGGTGCGGGCCGGGCGGCTTCACCAAACGCATCCTGAACCGCCTCGGCACCGGCGGCGTGGTGGTGGCCGTGGACGCGTCCGCGGGCCTGCTCGGACAGGCGAAGGCGGCGCTCGCGGGCGCGGGGCCGGGGCGCTTCGAGTTGATGCAAGCCGACGTGTCGGAGCCGGGCGCGTGGCTCGACGGCGCGGACGCGGTAATCGGTCGCGCCGTGTTGCACCACGTCCCGATGGCGGAGTTCCTGCTCGGCCGGCTCAAGGGCGTGCTGAAGCCGGGCACGCGAATCGGGTTCCTCGAACCGGACTTCCGCCGCCCGCTCGCGCGGCTCGCGCTCGCGGAAGTGACGCGCCCGGAACTCGCCCCGCTGCTGGTGTTCGCGAAGGCGATCAACGACTTGTACGCGGCGTGGCGCATCTCGCCGGCGGTCGGCGCGTCGCTCGCGCCGGCGCTCGAAGACGCGGGCTACGCGGACGTGCGGCACGCGTGGCACCCGTTCGCGTCGGACGCGAGCGTGATCGAGAACATGGGGATGATTTACGACGAGGTGCGCGACACGCTCGCGGCGCTGGGCATCCTCGCGCCGGCCGAGGTCGAGGAGCAGCGGGCACTACTGAGGGCGCTGCCGGTCGGCGCGCTGCCGCCGGTGTGGGGGTTGCACCAGGTGACCGCGACCGTGTGAGGGCCGCCGCTTCTTTCTCGCACGAACAGTGCGCCGTCATTTCT
>JAYUBA010001284.1:0-3432 GCA_043741075.1 Frigoriglobus sp. | reverse complement strand
CGGGGAGAGGTCGCCGCGCTTCGCGGCGGGTGAGGGGTCTTCGCGACCCAACGCCAAGTGCTTCGGCACAACCGCGACCCGCATTCATGTCACTTCTTCTCGTACACCACCTTGCCACCAACGACGGTCGCCCGCACTTTCACGTCGCGGATCTCATCGACCGGGCACGTCATGATGTCGCGGTCCACCACGATCAGGTCGCCGAGCTTGCCCACTTCCAGCGAGCCTTTTTCCTTCTCTTCGTTGTGCAGGAAAGCGTTGTTGATCGTGTACAGCCGCACCGCCTGCTCGCGCGTCAGCACCTCGCCGGGCTGGTGGACGCCGCCGCGTTCGAGCTTGCGCGTGAGCGTGATCCAGATGCCCAGCCACGGACTCCACGGGTTCGTGCTGTCCAGCGGGTCGAATCGCAGCATGTGGTCGCTGCCGCCGCCGATCGTGGTGTATTCGAGCCACGACTTGTACGGCTGGAACCACCGCATCCGTTCGTCGCCGAGAACCTTCACCAGCGTACCGCCGTCCTTGTACAGCCACGCCGGTTGGATGTCGGCACACACGCCGAGCCGCTTGCACCGTTCGAGGTTCAGTTGGCTGGGGAAGTTCGCGTGCGTGATGCAGAACCGCTTGTCCTTGATGGGGGCGATCTTGTCCGCGAACTCGTAGGCGTCGAGTAGCACGTCCATCGCGCCCTCGCCGGCGCAGTGCGCGGTCACCTGCCACTTCCGCTTCGCGGCCTCTTCGACCACCACGTTCAACTGTTCCGGCTTGATGAACAGCAGACCGCGGTAGTCGTCCTGCGTGATCTGGTAGGTGTCGCCGCGCGGCCACGGCTTCCGCATGTACGCCGAGCCGTTGAGCATTCCGCCGTCGAGGAACATCTTGATGGGGCCGATGCGGACCCACTCGTCGCCCGCGCCGGTCGGTCCGCCGCGCCCGTCCTTGCCCGCCAACTCGTCGAGCCGGCGGCCGATGTCCTCGCGCCCGCCGCCCGCTCCGAAGCTGCGGGCCACGTTGATGCGCACCGTGAGCGCGTTCTCCTTCTGGAACGCGAGGTACAGGTCGAGGTTCCCGCGGCCCGCGTTGCGGTCGGCGATGCTGGTGATGCCGTGCTCGTTGTAAAGGCCGAAGAGCTTCAGCACCGCGGCGCGGCGCTTCTCGGCGGTGCCCTCGCCGCCGCCGGGGACGCCCTTGAGCACGCCGTAGGCGTTGCGGAGCATCCCGGTCGGCTCGCCGGTTTTCTCGTCCTTCACCACCTGCCCGGCGGGCGGGTCTTTGGTGTCGCGCGTCACGCCGGACACTTCCAGCGCCTTACTGTTGGCGACGCCCGCCGGACCCGCGTGGTACAGCACCGGGTGTTTCGGCGCGACCGAGTCGAGTTCTGCCTTCGTGGGGAAGCGGGCCTCCTTAAGTCGCGTGGGGAACGCGTACTGGATGACGATCCACTTGCCTTCGGGAAGCTCGCCCGCGCGTTTCTTGATGTAGTCGAGCACTTCGGGAATGGACCGCAACAGCGGGATCGGGTCGCCGACCTCGCTGCCCGCGGCGCCGACGGGGTGCGTGTGGCTGTCGTACAGCCCCGGCATCACGGTCTTGCCGTTCGCGTCGATCACGCGCGTCTTCGGCCCTTTGTGCTTCAGCACGTCGGCGCTCGTCCCGACCGCGACGACCTTCCCGCCGCGCACCGCGACGGCTTCGGCGGTGGTGAACTTGGCGTCCACCGTCAGCACCTTGCCGTTGTGAACGATCAGGTCCGCGGGGTTGTCGGGCTGGGCGTGCGCGAACGAAGACGCGGCGGCGAGTAGCGCCGCGGCGGAGAGGAAAAGCTTCATGGTAAACTCCCGGTGTGTCCCGACATCATCCGGGCGGCGGCGGTGCGCCGCAACAGCCGAGTCCGCGGATCGCCGTTCGAGAACGGCCGACTTGCGACAACGAGACTGGCCGTCAATTCGCCGGCTGCCATGAGAAACTTATGAATCGCCGGTCCGTCTCTTGCTCGGTCGGGGTTCTATACTTACGATGGCCCCAGTAGGGGACCACTCGCTAGCCACACCCCGACGACGCGCGTCGGGTCGGCCTATCCCCCTCGCGGAGTTTCTCTGATGCGCAAGATGCTGATGGCCCTGGTCGCCATGTTCCTCATGGCCGGTCTGGTGATCGCCGGTGAGGTGATCATCGTGGGCTACGACAAGGAGAAGAAGGAGCTCAAGGTCAAGGAAGACGACAAGGAGAAGACGTACAAGATCGGCGACAAGGTCAAGTTCTCCACGACCGATAAGAAGGGCGAGAACGCGAAGGACTCGGACTACGAGACGTTCGAGAAGCGCGTCACCAACCCGAAGGCCGTCGGCGGCAAGCTGGAGGTGACCGTGAAGGACGACGCGGTGACCGAGGTGAAGTGGAAGGGCAAGAAGTAACTCGCGGACTCCCGCGACGCGAAGCCCGGCCACTCGGCCGGGCTTTTTCGTTTCTCGGCGCACGCCTTCACAAGACGGTGGGTCGTGTCTCGGTTTCAATTGTGGGGCAGGGCGTCCCGCCTGCTGTTCGCGATGCAGGCCGGAGGGCCACGCACCACGAACTGAGACACGACCAAACGGCGTGGCGCGTGTGGAGGTGCGGCGGATTGTGGTATCCTGGTGGTATCCAACCACCAGGGTCTCTTTATGCGCACCCTCGCCGCGCTCGCCTGTCTCATCGCGTTCGCACCCGTCGCCCGCGCCGCGGACGACCCGGCGAAGGTGTTCGAGGAGCGCATCCTCCCGATCTTCAAGTCGCCGGACCCGTCGAGTTGCGTCCGCTGCCACCTCGCCGCGGTCGATCTCAAGAGCTACATCTTGCCGTCCGCAAAGGACACGTTCCTCGCCCTCCGCGACCAGGGGCTGATCGACCTGGACAAGCCGGAAGACTCGAAGATTCTCGCGCTCATCAACCGCGGCGCGAAGGACCCGAAGGGCGCGGGCCTGATCCCCGCGAAGCGGGCGAAGGCCGAATACGACGCGTTCGCGGCGTGGATCAAGGCGTGTGCCGCCGACCCCGCGCTGCGCGGCGCGCCCAAGCCGGAGGCGGCACCCGCGCTCGCGACCAAGCCGGCGGAGGTGGTGCGGCACGCCCGCAAGGATCAGATGCTGGAGTCGTTCGAGAAGAACATCTGGTCGCTCCGCTTCCGCTGCATGAACTGCCACACCGAGGGCACGCCGCAGAACGACAAACTGGTGAAGGAACACGGGGCGCGGGTCGCGTGGTTCAAGAAGGGCGGGCCGGAGGCGACGATGGAATACCTGCTCGCCAGCAAACTCATCGACCTCGACAAGCCGGAGAAGAGTCTCCTTCTCACGAAGCCGCTGAACGAGGTGAAGCACGAGGGCGGGGTCAAGGTCGTCGTCGGCGACCAGGGGTACAAGGCGATCCGCGCGTGGGTCGAGGACGTGGCCGCGATCA
>JAYUBA010001283.1:0-3437 GCA_043741075.1 Frigoriglobus sp. | reverse complement strand
TTGCGCTTACGGTTGCGCTTCCCCTTCCCCTTCGCGGACGAAGGAGGAGGGGCGCCGTCTTCCTCCCCCCTCCCTGTAGGGAGGGGGGCCGGGGGGGTGGGTTCTTCCATCTTCAATCCTCCCTCTCGAACGTCAGGCTCTCGCCCTTCTCGAACGCCTCCTGCCGCAGCACCTTGCCGTCGGTCACGCGAACCCATGTGCGCGCCACCGGTTCCGCGCGGCGGTACCCGATCACCCAGCACGCCACGTCCTCGCCCTTCCAGTTCAGCACCTGCGGCGACCGGTCCACCGCGGCGACCAGCACGTCCTTCGTCTTCCGCTCCTGGAACCGCACCCCGAACTCGGCCACCTTCTTGCGCACCAGATCGGCGACCGCGTCCTGGAGCGGGTTCGACTCGTGGACGACCCACGCGTGCCCGCCGCGCACGCCGCGGAGGCGGTTCACCGGTTGCAGCGGGTTGAGCGGTTGCCCGCCCGGCACCGGCACCGGGTCGAGGTCGCCCGCGGCGTTCAGCGGCCCGCTCTTCAACTCGCCCCGGCCGGTGAGCACGCCGTCGGTGACCACGCCGCGCACGTCGATCGTTCCCGCCGCGAGTTCCGCGCCGCGGAACAGCACCTTCACCTTCGCGGTCATGGTCTGCCCCTTGAGGTCGCCGGCGCGGGACATGAGCACCTCCGATACCGCCTCCGATGCCGTCAGCGTGATGTCGGCCTGTTCGAGCGTCAGCTCGCTGTAGCGGTAAGTGAACTGGAACGCGTCTTCCGCGTCGATGTACTTCATCTGGGTGGTGAGCCGGCCGGCCTTCTGGCCGTTGCGGTACAGCGTCCACCGCGCGGGCACGTTCTGCCGCGCCTCGTCGGCCAGTTCGATGGACACCGGCGGCGGGCCGTTAGCGAACACCCGCGGCCACACGTCGCGGTACGCGACGAACCCGGTGGTGGCGAGCCAGAACGCGACGATGCCCGCGACGGCGACACGCGACGGCATGAAGCACCTGCGGCCGGGACGGCGAGACGTGAGATCGGGCTTCCCAATCCTAGACATCAGACGCCGCGCCAGACAATGTATTTCGCCGCCTCCTCAGAACCCCCTCAGAACCCAGGGCGTTGCCCTGGGCTGAGGTTGTCCCAGCCCTTCGGGCTGAAGTCGGCGGGCCTTCTTTGTAGGACAGGCTTCCAGCCTGTCTCCGTGCGGACAGGCTGGAAGCCTGTCCTACAACGAGAGGCCAATCATGATCGTCGGCGTGCCGAAGGAAGTGAAGCAGGACGAGTACCGCGTCGCGATGGTCCCGGCGGGCGTGGAGGAACTCACGCGAGCCGGGCACACGGTCCTCATCCAGACCGGGGCCGGCAGCGGCAGCGGCATCACGGACGAGCAGTACACCGCCACCGGCGCGCAGATCGTCGCCACCGACGCGGAGGTGTGGGCGCGGGGCGACCTCATCGTGAAGGTGAAGGAACCGATGCGCGACGAGTGGCCGCGGATGCGGGCCGGGCAGACCGTGTTCACCTACTTCCACTTCGCCGCCGACGAACTTCTGACGCGGGCCGTGATGGAATCCGGCATCACCGCGATCGCCTACGAGACGATCAAGGACGCGAAGGGCACGCTGCCGCTGCTCACGCCGATGAGCGAGGTGGCCGGGCGGATGAGCATTCAGGAAGGGGCGAAGTACCTGGAGCGCCCGTTCGACGGCCGCGGGATTCTGCTCGCGGGCGTGCCGGGCGTGCCCCCGGCGACGGTGTCGGTGATCGGCGCCGGGGTGGTCGGCGCGAACGCGGCCCGCGTCGCGGCCGGGCTGGGCGCGAACGTGTTCATCCTCGACGTGAACCTCGACCGCCTGCGGTACATCGACGACGTGATGCCGCAGAACGTGACCACCGTGTTCAGCAACCGGTTGAACATCCTCGACTGCCTGCGGCACTCCGATCTCGTGATCGGCGCCGTGCTGATCCCCGGCGCGAGGGCCCCGCACCTCGTCCGCCGCGAAGACCTGAAGGTCATGCAACCGCGGGCGGTGGTGATCGACGTCGCCATCGACCAGGGCGGGTGCTTCGAGACGAGCCGGCCGACGACGCACGCCAAGCCGACGTACATCGTGGACGACATCGTCCACTACTGCGTGACGAACATGCCCGGCGCGGTGGGCCGCACGAGCACCTACGCGCTCACCAACGTGACGCTGCCCTACGCGCTCCAACTGGCGAACAAGGGGTCGGAGCGGGCGGTGAAGGAGAACCCGGCGCTGCTGGCCGGTGTCAACGTGAAGGCCGGGAGGGTGACGAACAAGGCCGTTGCCGATACGTTCGGGTTGGAGTTCGTCGGGGCCGACTGAGAAGAGAAACCAGTCGAGGAGCCGCAGATAACGCCGAGAGACGCAGATCCGAGACATTTGATCGAGAGGCCGCAGAGTACACCGCGCGTTTCTGCCGGTCTTAAACCCTGATCTCGATTCTGTCTTGATCCGCGTCTCTCGGCGTTTATCTGCGGCTGGATTTCTTATGTCTTCATTCTTCCGCCGCGTGTGCCGTTGGGCGATTCTCGCCCTCCTCACCTACCTGGGAATCGTCATCGTGTTCTGGTTCTTCGAGCGGCGACTGGTGTTCCAGCCCACCTCGGCGGAAGAGACGTGGCTGAAGGCCGAGGACGATCGCTCGCAAGACGTGATGTTCACTTCAAGCGACGGGAACACGATCCACGGGCGGTGGATCCCGCCGGAATCGCCGCAACACGGCGCGGTACTCGTCGCCAACGGCAACGGCGGCAACCTCACGCACCGCGGGCGGCTCGCGGCGAACCTGCGGAAGGCGCTCGGTGCCGGCGTGCTACTGTTCGACTACCCCGGCTACGGCAAGAACACCGGCACGCCGACCGAAGACGGCTGCTACGCGGCGGGCGACGCCGCGTACAAGTGGCTGACGGACGAGCAGAAGGTTCCGCCGAACCGCGTCGTCCTGTGCGGCGAGTCGCTCGGCGGCGGCACCGCGGTCGAACTCGCGACCCGGCACGACCACCGCGCGCTCGTACTCATCTACACCTTCACCAGCCTGCCCGCCGCGGCGAAGTACCACTTCCCGTTCCTGCCCGCACACGCGCTCATGCGAACGCGGTTCGACAACCTCGCGAAGATCGGCCGGTGCCCGCGCCCGGTGTTCTTCCTTCACGGCACCGCCGACCGCGTGGTGCCGTTCAGCCACTCGGACCAGCTTTACGCCGCCGCGAACGAGCCGAAGCAGTTCCTGCGCCTCGACGACTTCGGTCACAGCATGTTGATCGGCGAGCCGTTCACGACGGAATTGGTGAAGTTCCTGAACGCGCACGCGCCGTGATGAAGTTGGCGTTTCGTTCAATCCCGGAACGGGATCGAACTGCGGATGGCGGATTATGGTCTTTGTCTTTGACCTCCCCCCTATGAGGGGGAGGTCGGCGAGGCTTT
>JAYUBA010001282.1:0-3438 GCA_043741075.1 Frigoriglobus sp. | reverse complement strand
CGCCGACGCACCACGTCGAACGGTTTTGTCCGCACCGCATTGGAATTCCCTCGTCGGAGAATGAAACATTGGGCGAGAAGAAAGGAGGCACAGCCGAGGTCGAGCAGGTGGATGCCGACCAGCGACGAGCGCCCGTGGGATATCACGTGATACCCGGCAGGGAGTAAAGGAGGCTCCGAACTGATTCCAGTTCGGAGCCTGAACTTATAATCCCGCGGTTCGCTTGCGCGTTACCAGTCGTTGCCGAGTACTTGCCCGTCCGACGGGTGGTTGGCCCGGTACCACGTCGTCGGACTGATGCCGTCGCGCACGCCGCGGACCGAACCGTCCGCCATGCCGACTTGGATGCCGGTGCTGCTGAAGGCGTTGGGCCGGTCGCGTGCGGCCGTTAGGGCCGGGCCGTTCGTAAACGCCGGGTTGGTGTTCGGCGCGACGAGGTAGGACGGACCGTTGCAGCGCCCACCGTTCGGGCAGCCCGAGTAGTCCATCGTCGCGAACCATTTCACTTCCGTATCTTGCACCTTCCCGAAGCCTTCCGCGAACACGACCGTATTCGACGTGCCGTCGGAGAAGTTCGCCAGCCGGGGGCCGTCCCAGCTGTTTGAACCGGGCGGAGGAGCGAAGGCGAGCAGGTTGGTCCGGTAGCTCGAGTACGCCTTATCCCCACCGTTGGTCGGGTCGGCCGGGGCGACGAACCTCTTGATATTCCGGGGCTTGTTGGCCCATTCGAGCTGATAGCCGAGCTTGCCGCCCGCGTCCCCGGTCACCGCCGATTTGTACATGTTGTCCTGCTCGATGAAGGGCAGCAGGTGGAAGTGGATCGACCCTTCGTTGCCGCTATTGGCCCACCACTCGCCATTCGTCGATGCGGGGAAGTACCCATACGCGGGGGGGAGCTTGCCTTCCGGCGTGTTGCTAAGCACGTTGTGAACGGCGAGGCCCATCTGCTTGAGGTTGTTCTGCGAACTCATGCGTGCGGCGGCCTCGCGCACCTTCTGCACGGCGGGTAGGAGCAGGCCGATGAGGATGGCGATGATCGCGATCACCACCAGCAGCTCGATCAGCGTGAATGCACGCCGTCGGTTAGTCGCGCCCGGGCTTGCCCTCGGGCTTGTCCTTCCCTTGCACGATGCGGTGGTAGCAGTCCGCACCGAGGTCGTCGAAGTGCTGCTCCTTTCCGTCGGGCCAGACCACCATCAGGCGACCTGTTTTGGTTACGGAACCGAGGCCGAACAGGAGCCGCCGGTCCCCGGAAGAGGCGTAGGAGCCGCCCGCCTTAGAAAACCTCGTCAGTTGCGCGTCGCCGACCTTCAGCACGGCGCGGGCGCCGACGGTCGAGGCGTGCTTCGCGCCGACCAACTCGACCCCGAGCCAGTGGTGGTCGCCCCCCTACCCCGCGGAGCACCGCGACCGGGTCGTTCACGTGGCTGACGACGAGATCGGTCCGCCCGTCGTTGTCGAGGTCGCCGAAGGCCACCCCGCGGGCCAGGTGCGGGGCATCGCCGTAGGGGCCGATGCGCCGGCTCGCGTCGCGGAACTTGCCCTCCCGGTTGAGCAGGAGTACCGGGCGCTGCTTGCGGATGACCCCGGCCCCCTTCGGGTGGCGGATGGCATGGCCGTTGGCGACGAAGATGTCTTCCCACCCGTCCAGGTACGCGTCCACGAACGCCGTGCCCCAGCCGACGAACGACTGACCGATCACGGAGATCCCGGCGGCGGCGGTGCGGTGCTCAAACGACGGGTTGCCCGCCCGCCCGTCGCCGCGGTAGAGCGCGTGCAACTCGTTCTCGTAGTTGGTGACCCACAGGTGGACCTTCCCCGTCCGCTTCGGGTCGCCCGCGTCCACGCCCATGCTGCCGTTGGCCGCCCCGCGGTCGTCCCGCGCGACCCCGCTGATCAGGCCGCGCTCCTTGAAGCGGATCTTGCCGGGCGTGGATTGGTTGAGGTAGAGGAAGTTATCGACGGTGTCGTTGGCCACGTACACGTCCGGCTTGCCGTCGCCGTCGGCATCGACCATCAACACGCCCAGCCCTTTACTGGCGTCCGCCCCGCCGGGGTGCAACCCGGCCTCCGCGCTGATGTCCTCGAAGGCACCCCGGCCGGTGTTGCGGAACACCTTATGCGGCAACCCGTGGAAGTATTTCGGCGGGCACACGTCGGGTTTTGTGCCGTCGTAGGTGCAGGGCGGGTTCTTGTCCCACGACCAATCGACGTACTGGCAGACGTACAGGTCGGGGTAGCTGTCGCCGTCGAGGTCCCCGAACGCCGCGCTGGTCGCCCAGGTGATCCCCGCGCCCAGCCCCGCGACCGCGGTGACGTCTTCGAAACGCCGCCCCTTACTCGGGTCGGCCGGATCGACCGGGACGTTGTGGAACAGCGCGACGGCCCGCCACCCGGTGACGAGCAGGTCGGGCCAGCCGTCCCGGTCGTAGTCGGCGACCGCGACCCCGTGGGAGTAGAACCACGGCTTGCCGCCGGCGAGAGTCGCCAGCCCGGCCGGCCCGGTCACGTCCACGAACTTCCCCTGGCCCATGTTCCGGTACAGCCGGCCGGGGAAGCCGACGATGTCCTTCTTCTCGGCCCCGGCGAACCCGCCACCGCCTGGCAGGTAGATGTCGAGCAGGCCGTCCCCGTCGTAATCGAGCAGCCCGGCGCCGCCGCCGAGCGACTCGAGGATGGACATGTGGTTGGCCGTGTCCTCGCCGTTGCGGTAAGCGAAGGCGATGCCGGACGGCGCGGTGATGTCCTCGAACAGCGGCGGGCCGACCGGCTCTTCTGGCGGCTTCGGGTCGAGCGCGGGGGAACCGTCATCTCGGTGCCCGCACGCCCCGGCGAGGACCAGGAACCCCATCCCCAGCACGACCAACGGCAACCACTTCCGCATAGAGCACCTGGGCCGCGAAGGAGGGTAGTGGCTCTATTGATGGCACAGGTTGTAGAGGCGGATGAAGTACCACAATGCCCCCAAGTGATTCTTGGGGCACTTGGAGAAGGTCAGGGTCTTACGAACGAATCGGGCGCATCGCTGTCTCAGCGTGAGCCAGAAGCGCTCGATGTGGGCGGTGAGGCCGGTGCCCTTGCCCACGGCCTGATGCCGGGAAGCCGGGATCACGACGTGGTATGAGGCGAGGAAGTCGGTGAACACGGTGACCCCGGTTCGATACCCACGGGGGAGCGCGTCCCACACGCGTCGGGCGGTGGTTGCGGATCGATCTCCCACGACCATCGCCAGCACCCGCCGCGTGTCGGCGTCCAAGGCCACCCAGACCCAATGCACATCGTCCTTGGACCCCACGAAACTCCACAGTTCGTCGGCCTCGATCACGACGGGGCCGGACCTTTTGGGGGCGGACCGGGGTCGTGCGGGGTGTTCTCCCGGTACAGCGTGTTGACGAGCCCTTGAACCCACGACCGGGACCGACCGGTGGCCCGTGCGAT
>JAYUBA010001281.1:0-3438 GCA_043741075.1 Frigoriglobus sp. | reverse complement strand
TTGATGAGCGCCCACACCAGATCCTGCGCGCCCAGCACGCGGGCGTCGGCCGGGGGCGGGTTCGCGGCGTCCAGGGCCAGCCGCGCGTACTCCTTGTCCTGCGCCAAGTACATGCCCCGCAGCATGTCCCTCTGTGCCGGCGTCCGCTTGTCGGCCGGGGCGTCGATCGCCGCGAACTGCGCCGGCGTCAGCACGCTCCCCAGCCGCGGGTTCGCCTCTGTGGTCACCGACAGGCGGAACTTCCCGACCACGTGCTTCGTGCCGAACCGCTGGTCGAGGACGACGGTGAAGGCCACGCCCGCCGGGCCGCCCACCGGCTTGTCGAACTTGAACAGCGCCGCGTTGTCCTGGCCGAACCGCGGGGAGATCGCCCACCCGGTCGTCGGGTTGCCGTCCACCGCGTTCGCGGCCGGGAACGTGTCCTGCGCGAAGATCGACTCGGTCGCGGTCAGCTTGATCGGCACCGGGGTCGCGTCCGGCTTGTCGAGCGGCTTCGCGCTCACGCGGAACTCCTGCAACACGAAGTTGCCGTTGTCGGCCCGGCCCGGCCCGCGCGCCGGCAGACTCGCGTCGGCCAACACTTCGAGCCGCAGCGCGGTGATCGGCGCGTCCGTCTCCGTCAGCCCCAAAACGGTGTAGATGTCGATGGCGTCCGTCTTGCCACTGGCGAGGATCGACCCGTCCTTGTTGATCGTCAGCGTGGCCCCGTCCTTCGCGGTCGCCGGCGCGCCGTGCTTCGACGCGGCGCGGCGCACGTCGAGCGTCGTCCACGCGGTCGGCTTCTGCGACTTCAGCCCGTTCTCCCACGCCGTCTGCTTGGCGTCGAGCGTGAGCTTGTACGCGTCGAACGCCGCGGCCTTCGGCTTGTACTCCGCCAGGAGTGTGGCGTGGTCGCCCGCGGCGGCGCGGATGGCGGTGATCGCGGCGGCCCGCTCGGTCGCGGTCGGCACCCGGTTCAGCACCGAGAGGTAGATCGCGTCGGCCACCTTCGCGTCGTCCTTCTCGGTCAGCACGAGTTGGTTGATGCGGTTGTTCGGGTCCTTCACCGCCTCGCCCACGATCGGGCCGTTCACCATCGCGAGGATCGGCCCCAGGTTCAGCCCGGTGCCGCGCTCGCACTCGCACGAGCTTTCGCGCACCGGCTTGTTGAACAGGTCCAGGAACCCGCCCGGCAGATCGACGTTGCCATCGACCAACTGCGCGGCCCGCGCGCCGGGCGGCAGACCCGGCAGGCGGCTCAGCGACCCCGTCGCGCGGTGGATCGCGTCGAACAGCACTTCCGCCGGCAGCCGCCGCGCGGTCGCGTGCGAGTAGTTGATCTCGTCGTCGCGGTTCCACTTGTTCGTGGAGAGCGAGAGCTGGTACGTGCGGCTCTTGCAGATCGTCTTGATGAGCTTCTGCGTGTCGAACCCGCTCTTGACGAAGTCCGCGGTGAGCGCGTCGAGCAGTTCGGGATTCGTCGCCGGGTTGCCGGCGCGGATGTCGTCGATCGGCTCGATGATGCCGACGCCGAGCATGTAGCTCCACACGCGGTTCACGTAGCTCTTCGCGAAGTACTGGTTCTGGGGCGAGGTGATCCACTTCGCCACCTGCGCGCGGCGGGTGGCCGCGACCGGCCCTTCCAGCGGCACCGGGTATGGGAACTTCGGCTTCGCGGTGTCGCCGGTGCGGTCGTGCTTGATCTCGCCGCCCGCCTGGTCGGAAATGATCTCGACGAGCGGCTTCGCGCCCTCGACCGCGGTGCCGCCGAGCGTCTGCCCCTTGTACTTCGGGTCCGCCGCGCGGCCCACCTGCGCGAAGTACGCGGCCATGCTGAAGTACTGGTCCTGGGTCCACCGCTCGAACGGGTGGTCGTGGCACTTGTTGCAGTTGAACCGCACCGCGAGGAACAACTGCGTGGTGTTCTCCATCACCGCGTCGGCCGAGCGGAGCGTCTTGAAGTACGCGGCCGGCGGGTTCTCGACGTTCGAGCCGGTCGCGGTCAGGACATCGTAGGCGAACGTGTCGTACGGCTTGTTCTCCGCGACGCGGTCGCGGATCCACTTGCGGAACGCGGTGGCGCCCACGTCGCCGAGGAACTTGCGGTTCACCATCAACATGTCGGCCCACTTGTTCGACCAGTGCTCGACGAACGCGTCGCCGCCGACGAGCGCCTCGATCACCTCTTCGCGCTTGACGCGGCCGTCACGGGTGTCGGCCACGAACGCGATCACCTGCTCCGGGGTCGGCGGCAGCCCGGTGAGGTCGAGGTGGACGCGGCGGAGGAAGGTCGCGTCGTCGGCGAGGCCGCTCGCCTGCACCCGCACCTTCTTCAGCTTCGCGTCCACGAGATCGTCGATGTAGTTGTGAACCGGGCGGGGTTCCCACGCGAACCCGGTGCGGTCGCCCATGATGACCACCGTACTCGCGGCGTACGCGCCCTCGTAGCGGGCGAGCATCGTCGCCTCGCCGCGGCGGGCGGTGGTGACCAGCGCGGTCTTATCGACGGTCGCCACTTCGGTGTTGCTCGACTCGATGAACGCCTCGGCGGTCACGTCGCGGACGCGGCCGTTCGTGTACGTGGCGACCACCGCGAACTGCTGCTTCTGCCCGATGCGCGAGACGACCGGGTCTTTGGGGAAGATTTCGACCGACTTGACGCGGACCGCGTCGAGGTCGAGTTTCACGCCCTGCGCGACCCACCGGCGGACCAGTTCGTAGTTCGGGTCGCCGGCCTGCATGGTGACGCCGCCCTGGTGCGGCACGGCCCCGGCCGGCTTGAGGAGCATGAGGCTCTTCTCCGGCGCGGCCCGGTTGAACCGCCGGCCCTCGAGGTCGTCGGTCAGCGCGCGGAAGTCGTAGATGGAGTCGTACCCGCGGAGCGAGAGCTTGAACCCGTTCTTGCCGGCCTGCGCCCCGTGGCAGGTGCCGGCGTTGCAGCCGAGCTTGCCGAGGATCGGCTGCACGTCGGTGACGAAGCTGACGGGCGGTTCGCCGCCGAAGCCCTTCACCGTGAGGGGCACGATCGCGAACGCGCCCGCGAGCGACACCGAGATGTCACCGGAGCCGTCGGCGACGGGCCGCACCTGCCCGACGGCGCTCACGGTCGCGGATTTGGGCGGGGCGATCTTCGTGAGCCGGGTCGCGTCGAGCGTCTCGCCGTTGTCGAGCGTGGCCGTGACGAGCAGTTGGGCGTACGTGAACGGCCCGTCGAGATCGACCTTCGCGGGCCGAACCTCAATCTTGGTGACCTTCGCCCCGTCGGGAATCTTCTCTTGCGCCGCGGCGGGCACCGCGAACGCGACGAAGCAGACGGCCAGCGGGAGGAGTCGGGAGAGCTTCATATGAGAGGTCTCGCGGGTGTGTTTCGCGTCGCGATCTTCGCAATTCTAGCGATCCCAACGATCCCAGGGCGTTGCCCTGGGCTGAGGAATCACGCCCCTTCGGGGCTGAAAACAG
>JAYUBA010001280.1:0-3446 GCA_043741075.1 Frigoriglobus sp. | reverse complement strand
ACCACACGCAAACCTGCTCGCCGCCGACGGCGTGGCCGGTGTGTTCGTCGGCGGCACAACCGGCGAGTTCAGTTCGCTCACCTTCGAGGAGCGCCTGGCGCTCGCGGCGCGCTGGGCCGCGGTGGTGAAGGGCACGCCGGTTCGATTGGTCGTTCACGTCGGGGCGAACTGCCTCCCAGATGCGAAGCACCTCGCGGCACACGCGAACGCGCTCGGGGCGGCGGCGATCGCGGCGGTCGCGCCGAGTTACTTCAAGCCGAAGTCGCTCGACGTGCTAATTCAGTGGTGCGCCGAGATCGCGGCAGCGGCCCCGGACACGCCGTTCTACTTCTACGACATCCCGGCGCTGACCGGGGTCGCGTTCCCGATGGCCGATTTCCTGGAGCAGGCCCCGGCCCGCATCCCGACGCTCGCGGGGCTGAAGTTCACCAACCTCGATCTAATGACCTTCCAGCGGGTGCTCCGCGTCGGGGGCGGGCGCTTCGACGTGCTGTTCGGGTTCGACGAGCAGTTGCTCGCGGCGGTCGTCCTGGGGGCGCGCGGCGCGGTCGGCACCAGCTACAACTTCGCGGCACCGATGTACAACCGCCTGCTTGCGGCGGCGCACGCCGGCGACCTCGCGACCGCCCGCGCGGAGCAGTACCGCGGGGTGGAACTGATCGCGCTCCTCCAGCGGCACGGGTTCCTGCCGGCCGCGAAGGAACTGATGCGGGTGCGGGGCGTCGATCTCGGCCCGGTGCGCCTGCCGCTCGTCCCACTCACCGCGGAGCAGGCGGTACACGTCCGCCGCGACCTGGCGGCGCTTGGCTTTTCGGTTTAACAGGGAAGGTAACGCCCCCGCTCGCCCAAGAATGACCATTCCCCCTAGTTCCGCTGTTTACCGCCGCCCGTGTGTGAGCTATACTTTACTTTTAACACTGGTCACGGCCCGGCCAGTAGCGCCTATGAGATTTTGGCGTGAAGGCGATCATCAGCGACATCCACGGTAACATGGAAGCCCTCCAGGCCGTGCTGGCGGACATCAAATCGCAAGGCATTCGCGAGGTGTACTGCCTCGGCGACGTGGTCGGCTACGGCCCCAACCCGCGCGAGTGCATCGATCTGGTGATGGAGAGCAAGCTCGTCCTGCTGGGCAACCACGACCAGGGGGCGATGTTCGACCCGGACGGGTTCAACCAGTCGGCCGAGCGGGCGATCTTCTGGACCCGCGGACAACTGGAAGCGGCCAGCGAGCCGCGGCCGTCGCGCGAGAAGCGGTGGGAGTTCCTCTCCGAGCGGCCCCGCAGCCACCGCGAGAACGGCTACCTGTTCGTCCACGGCTCCGCCCGCAACCCGCTCAACGAGTACGTGTTCCCCGAAGACGTGTACAACCAGCGGAAGATGGAGCGCATCTTCGCCCTCGTGGAGCGGTACTGCTTCCAGGGCCATACGCACGTGCCGGGCATCTTCACCGAGAACATGCAGTTCCTCAGCCCCGAGGAAGTGGAGTACGCGTACAAGCTCGACGGCCGCAAGACGCTGTGCAACGTCGGCAGCGTGGGCCAGCCGCGCGACGGCAACTGGCGCGCGTGCTACGTCGTGCTGGACAACGACGTGATTAAGTTCCGCCGCGTCGAGTACGACTGGCAGAAGACCCGCGACAAGATTTACGACATCCCGGACCTGGACAACTTCCTCGGCGACCGCCTCGGCGAGGGCCGCTGATCGGAACCAGGGTCTCACGACCCTGGCTACCGACAATCGCCCTTCCAGGGCTTCGGAAGATTTAGCCCCGGAGGGGCGGCTGTCGGTAGCCAGGGTCGTGAGACCCTGGAGCGAAACCGCTCACTTCGCGCCCTTGCGCGGCGGCTTGTGCGGCGCGGGCGGCATGTCGCCTTCGCGGCGCTGCGCCCGCATGAAGTCGTACAGCCGCTCGGTCGCCGCGTCCCACGGCCCGGCTCGCGCCTTCGCGATGATGGCGTCGAGCGCGTCCGCCGCGTCCGCCGGCAGCTTGCCCGCGGCGCGGTGCGCCTTCAGCCGCTGCTCGCACTCGGTCAGCCGCTTCTCGTCGCGGTTCCGCACCGCCGTGTACAGCGCATCGACGGTGTTGAACGCCTCCTCGCTCGTCCCCATCTGCGGCGGGCTGCTCCGGTACACGATCACCGCGACCACCACCGCGACCGCGAGCAACCCCGCCAGGACGTACACCGCGACCCGCTGCCGCCGCTCCGTTCCCTCCGCGTGTTCAGTAGTCGCCATTGACCACCTCCCCGCCGTCGCGGGTGGACAGCGCGACCCAGGCGTTCGGCCGGATGAACGTGGTGACGAACCGCACCGAGCCGTCGCCGAGCAGGACGTTGCACCCGTTGCCGTGCTCGCCCCACATCTGGTCGGTGTGCCCGAACGGGTCGTTCGGCGCGTGGATGATGACCTCCGGGTGGTCGTGCGTGTCCGGGCCGCTGTGGATGCCCACCAGGCACCCGGCCCCGTTGTTCTCCGAGGGCCACGGCCGCAGGTCGAGGCGCGGCGGCGTGACCGCGCCCGGCACCACCCCCACCCACGTCTTGTTGCTCAAGATGGAACTGTGCTCGCCGATGAACACCGTGTTCGACAGGCCGTCGCTCACCATCGCGACCGTGACCTTCGAGTTGCGGTAGAACGGGCCGTCGATGCGGGCGAGCGAGCCGCCGTTGGCCGCGACCGGTTCGGGCGTGTCGTAGTCGTAGCAGTACGGCGTGTCGCGCCCCCACGGCTGGTGGATGCCCGCGTTCGTGACGTAGTGGCTGTGGGCGAAGAACACGCGGCTCCCGTCCGCGCGCGCGATCGGCACGCCGTGCCGCCGGTCGGCCCCTTCGCGCTGCACCTCGAACCCGTCGCTGCCGCCGGTCGCCGAGGGGCACAGGTACGCCGCCACCTTCGTCCGCGCCGCCGCCGCGTTCACCGGCGCCCAGCACGGTTCGTTCAGGTTGAACAGCCGGTAAAGGTTGTCCTGCTCGATGTAGGGGAGCAGAAGCACGCCCCACGCCCAACCCGGTGTGCCGTTGCGGTATTGGTCGCCGTAACTGATGCCGTACGCCGTGCCGTCGAGCGCGGTGTTCGTGGTCACGTACGCCGACGGGAACCGCTTGTACACGCCCTCGTAGTTGTGAAGCGCGAGGCCGATCTGCTTGAGGTTGTTCTGGCACTTCAGGCGTGCCGCCGCTTCCCGCACCTTCTGCACGGCAGGCAGTAGCAGTCCAATCAGGACGGAGATGATCGCGATTACCACGAGCAGCTCGATCAGCGTGAACGCGACCCTTCGACGAGAACGCATAGCGACCTCCGATAAGCGATAGGCGGAACAAACTTGATAATTAGCTTAGGCTAAGTATCGAGATTCGTCGAGATAAGATTTCGCGATTCGCTTCCACGAATTGGCGAGTCGGTGTTCCTGTGAATGTTGGCGAGCGGCACCCGTGAGGGTGCCG
>JAYUBA010001279.1:0-3446 GCA_043741075.1 Frigoriglobus sp. | reverse complement strand
CGGTCGATGAGGACGGTCACCGTCTGCACGCCGGTCTTCAGGTCGAGGAGCGTTTCCGCCTTCGGCTCGACCGGTGTGTTCCCGACGTACACGGTCAGACCCGCGACCGCGTTGAACCGGAGCGTCGCGGCCCCGGCGGTGGTCACGTCGAGCTGGAAGCGGATCACGCTCTGCGGCGCGGTGTCGTTCCACACGGTGAACTTCGGCAGGTCCGCGAGCGGCAGGTCGCCCGACACCTTCGAGTACGCCGGCGACCACGCGAACGGGTTGTCCGGTTCTGCGGCGGCCGAAACGCGGGCGCGGCGGAAGGCGTTCAGGTTCGCGTTCGTCGGGTCGATCACCTGCCACCGGCGCACGACGCGCGCCTTGCTCGGCGCGTACGGCCCGCCCACCTTGCCAAGTTCCGTGAGGAACCGCACGAGGTCGGAGAACTCCTGCTTCGTGAGCGCGTCCGTGATGCCTTCGGGCATGAGCGACTTCGTGGACTTCGTGCGCTCCGCGATGTCCTTCACCGGAATCGTGATCTCTTTGTCTTCGGCCGTGCGCAGCACCAGCAAGCCGTTCGCTTCGCGCACCTTGATGCCCTGAAGCACCTTGTCGTCGGTGGTCACGACGCGGGTCACGTCGAAGCCCTCCTTGATCGCTTTGTGCGGCAGCAGCAGCGAATCGACGAGGTAGTCCGGCTGGGCGCTGGCGCCGATGCTGGTCATGTCCGGGCCGACCAGACCGCCGGCACCGGCGTAGGCGTGGCACGCGATGCACTGGAGTTCCTTGCGGCGGTAGATCGCTTCGCCGCGGGCGGCGTCACCGGTCTTGAGCGCGTCGGCGGTGAGCGCTTTCACCTCCACGTCGGTGGGCGGCTTGCGTGCGGTTCCGAGGTCGCCGGCCTTGGTGAGCGCCGCGGTGAGGTCGTCCGCCGGTTGGCCGACGGCGCGGACCGCCTTCAGCCCGATCTTCGCGACATCGGCCGGCATCTTCTTGTCCGCGAGCGCCTTCGCCAACATCGTCGCCCCGCCCTTGCGGTTGAGGAACGCCGCGAACAGGTCGGCGAGTTCTTCCCCCGGCTTCGCGGTGGCGAGGAAGTCGGCGGCTCCGGTCGCGGCAGTCGGGGTGTCGAGATCGACCCACGCGACCAGCACGGCCCGCCGCAGGTCGGCAGGTTTGTCGGCGTTGGCCCACACCTCGAAACGCTCCTTCGTCTTCGGCCCGCCGAGTTGCACGAGCGCGACGAGCGCGGCCTGTCGGTGGGCCGGCGACGTGTTCGAGTTCGCCGCCCACCCTTCCAAGTCTACCCGCCTGTCTTCCATCTTCCACAGCCCGGCGAGGTGCAGCAACGGCACGGTCCCACCGTCGTCGATTCCCACAATACTACGGTTCAGTTTTCGCAGATCGTCGGCGGTCAACTTCGCCGGCCGCTGGACTTTCCGGAGGCGGACGGCTTCCGCGACGGCGGTGACCAGTTGAATCCGCTCCGCGTCGGGGATGCCGGCCCCGGCCCGCTCGATCACCTTGCCGAGTTCCTCCGAGCCGCCGATCTGCGTGAGAAGCAGGTACAGCCCGTGAACGTTCTCCTTCGGCACCTTGCCGCCGTCGATGAGCGCGACGACCGGCTTCACGGTGTCCTTGTTGCCGATGGCGTTGAGCGCGAACGCGAGCTTCTTCGCGTCGCCGCCGAAGGTGAGCCGGCCCGCCTGGAACTCCGGTAGCCAGTACGGTTCGAGTTCGCGGACCGTCAGCCAGAGCGCGTAATCCAGCGTGCGGTCCATTGGCTTGTCGAGTGCGGCGAGCGCATCAGCGACCGCGGACGCCCGGCGCGCCAGCGAGGCACCCCGGATTGCTTCCAGTCGAACACGGGAGCTGACATCGGTACAGTATCCCGTTTCGTCCAAGCGGTGCACCGACCACTTCTGTGCGTAGAGGCGAACCGCAGTGGCTCGGACTTCGGGCGTCGTTGCGTTCAGAAGAAACTTCAGCAGCAAGGGTGCGATTCCCGGCGTGTCGGCGCGAGGCGCTTCCGCGTAAATTCCGAACGAATCAATCACCCACAGGACTTCGAGCATGTGGTGTTCTTCCACGCCACCCAACCCCTTCACCCACTTCTCCAATTCTGGCATCACTTTCTCCGAACCGCGTTCCTTCAACACGCGCTTCGCTTGCTGGCGCGTCCACTGCTCCGGTGCCTTCAGTTGCTCCAGAAGTTCGGGCACGGTCGCGTCGATCAGCTTCGGGCGCTCGACCAGCGGGCGGCCCTTCGCGGTCACGCGCCAGATGCGGCCGTGCGTCTTGTCGCGGCGCGGGTCGCGGAAGTCCACCTCGCCGTGCTGGATGATCGGGTTGTACCAGTCGGCGATGTACAGCGCGCCGTCCGGACCCATCTTCACATCAATGGGCCGGAACGCCGGGTGGTTGCTCTTGATGACCTCCGTCATCTCGCGCGACGCGAACGTGCTGCCGTCGTCCTTCAGCTTGAAGCGGCAGACGCGGTGACCGCGGAAGTCACAGGTGATGACATCCGATTGCCAGTCGTCCGGGAAGTGCCGGCCGCTCACCACTTCCAGGCCGCAATACTTCGGCGAACCGGGGTTCATGCCGTGCAGCATGCGCTGCGCGTGCGGCCCGACGCTCGTGAGGTAGTAGCCGCCGGGGATCGCGTGGTTGATGCCCTCGCCGCCGGCTCCGTCGGTGACGAGCGACTGCCCGTACTTATCGAAGGCGTGGCCCCACGCGTTCACCCATCCGCGCGCGAAGATGTCGAGTTGCGTGGTGTCCGGGTTGAACCGCCAGATGCCGCCGGCGTTCAGCCGCTTCACGCCAGACGGCGTCTCGATGTGCGAGTGAATGTAGATCGACTGGTTGAAGTACAACCGACATTCCGGACCCCACCGGAAGGTGTGGATGATGTGGTGCGTGTCTTCCGTTCCAAACCCAGACAGCACCACGCGCTTCTTGTCGGCCTTGCCGCCGGGTTTGCTCGCGCTCAGGTGAACGATCTCGGTGCTGTTGGCGACGTACACCCCGCCGTCGCCGGGTTCGAGGCCGGTCGGGATCAGCAGTCCGTCCGCGAACACCGTGGTCTTGTCCGCTTTGCCGACGCCCTTGGTGTCTTCGAGGATGATGATCTTGTCGTTGGCCTTCTCGCCCGGCTTGATCTGCGGGTAGATCTCGCTCGACGCGACCCACAGCCGCCCTTGCGGGTCGAAGTTCATCTGAATGGGCTTCGCCAGCAGCGGGTCGGCGGCCCAGAGCGTGACCTCGAACCCCGGCGCGACGGTGAACGTCTTGCGCTCCAACTCCGGGTCCGGGTCGGGTGTCTTCGCGTCCTGCTGCGCGAAGGTCAGGGAAGGGCAGAGCGCGAAGGTTGCAAACAGGATAAGGTAGCGCATATTTGTAGTGGGGAGAAGGTGCGTGGGCGGGGAAGAACCCACCCCCAACCCCTCCCTGCAGGG
>JAYUBA010001278.1:0-3447 GCA_043741075.1 Frigoriglobus sp. | reverse complement strand
CGGCACGAACTCGGACCCCAGGTTCGGGGCGATCATCCCGAACGCCACGGCGAGGACGGCCGCCGCGAACGCGGCCACCGCCGCGCGGTGGGTCATGCTGAACTGGAGGACCGGGCGGTAGAGCGCGAGGGCCAGTCGCATGAGGAGCGGCTCGCGTTCTTCGATCCGGCGGGGCAGCACCAGGCTCGCCAGTACCGGCATCAGGGTCATCGACAGGATCATCGAGCCGACCAGCGCGAAGATGACGGTCAGGGCCATCGGCCGGAACAGCTTCCCCTCGACGCCCTCCAGGGTGAGGATCGGCAAGTAAACGATCATAATGATGAGTTCGCCGAAGAGCGTCGGCGTGCGGACCTCGACGGCCGCGTCCCGCACCACCTCGCGCTTCGACCGGCCCTTCAGGTCGCCGTGGGCGAGGTGCCGCACGCAATTTTCGATCATCACGACACTCGAATCGACCACCAGCCCGAAATCGAGCGCGCCGAGCGACAGGAGGCTGGCGGCGATGCCGAACCGCCACATGCCGGCGAACGCGAAGAGCATGGACAGCGGGATCGCCAGGGCGACGATGAACGCGGCCCGCAGGTTGCCCAGGAACGCGAACAGGACGGCGACGACCAGGAGGCCGCCCTCGAACAGGTTGCGGCGCACCGTGTCGATCACCACCTCCACCAGTTCGGTGCGGTCGTAGACGACGGTGACCTCCACGTCGGGCGGGAGCGTGGGGCGGATGTCGTCGAGCTTCTTCCGCAGGGCGGTCGAGACGGTCTTCGAGTTCTCTCCCATCGTCAGGAAGCACAGGCCCAGGACCGCCTCGCCCCGGCCATCGGCGGTGACCGACCCGCGCCGCAGTTCCTGCCCGACCCGCACGTCGGCCACGTCGCGCACCCGCACCGCCGCCCCCTCGCGGTTGGTGGACACGACGATGCCGCCGATCTGCTCCGGGTCGGCGGTGCGCGCGAGGCCGTGGACGAGCAGGAACTGGCTGTTCTGCCGGACGCCCCCGCCGCCCACGTTCTGGTTGTTCTCCTCCAGGGCGGTCACCACCTGGGCGAAGGTGACCCCGTGCTTGAGCAGCCGGTCGGGGTCGATCCGCACCTGGAACTGCTTCTCGTACCCGCCCCACGAGTTGACCTCGGCCACGCCGGGCACCGTGCGTAGGGCGGGGCGAATAGTCCAGTCGTGGACCGTCCGCAGGTAGGCGAGCTTCTCGACCCGCTCGGCCTCGGTCGCCTTCTCGTAGTTCCACCCCTTGAGCGTGACGGTGTAGTGGAACACCTCGCCCAACCCGGTCGAGACCGGACCGAGCTTCGGCCGGGGGACGTTGGCGGGCAGTGCGACCGCGTTGAGCCGCCCGTCCACCAGTTGGCGGGCGAAGTGGATGTCGGTCCCGTCCTCGAAGGTGACCACCACCTGCGAGAGGCCGAACTTCGACACCGACCGGAGGCCCGTCAGCTTGGGCAGCCCGGAGAGCGCCTGCTCGACCGGGAAGGTGATCTGCGTCTCCACCTCTTCGGGGGCGAGGGTCGGGGCGGTGGTGTTGACCTGGACCTGAACGGGGGTCGTGTCGGGAAAGGCGTCGATGTCCAGGCCGGCGAGCGCGAACGCCCCCGCGCCCGCGCACCCGACGGCGGCAAGGACCACCAGGAGGCGGTAGCGGAGTGAGGCGTCGATGACCCAGTTCAGCACGTCGTAACTCCGGCGTTCGTTCGCGTCGCGGGGCGATGAGGACTTCGGCTTCGACTGGCGGACGGCCCGACCGGGCCGTTAGTGCTTGCAGTCGCTTCACCCCGCGCCGAGGTTGTTGCGGAGCAACTCGGACCGCAGGACGCCGCTGTTGGCGACCGCCACCCGCTCGCCGGGCAGCACACCGGCGATCACCTCCGTCACCTGGGTGCCGGCCGGGGTCACGTCCTTCGCGCCAGGCCGCACCTTGCGGACGTGGAAGACCTTGAACCCGTCCGGGCGGTCGAACCCCCGGTCGGCCACGAACACGACGTTGCAGCACCCCTCCCAGTGGACCGCTGCGGAGGGCACCACCACGGCGTCCGGCTCGGCGCGGAGGGCCACGAAGGCGGTCCCGAACGTGTTGGCCCGCAACCGGCCGTCCGGGTTGGACAGTTCCACCCGCACCGGCACGGCCCGCGTCCTCTCGTCGGCCGCCGGACTGACCCACGCCACCGTCCCGGTAACGGCCGTCCCCTGGTCGGCGCGGAACCGGACCGCGTGGCCGACCCGCACCCGGTCGGCGTCCTCGTACCGCACCCGCAGGGTGAGCCAAACACGGGTCGTGTCCGCGACGACGAAGAGCGGCTTCGTCGGGTCGGCCGGCTGGCCGGGGGCCGCCGCCCGCGCCACCACCTCGCCGTCGAAGGGCGCGCGGACGGGGAGCAGGTTGGCGGAGGCCGTCCCCTTCGCGAGTTCGACCTTCAGTGTGTCGGGGACGCCCAGGAACCGCAGGCGGGCCACGACCTCGGCGGGCGAAAGCCCCTTCACGTCGGCGGCGCGGACGGGCAGGCCCAGGTTCGCCAGGGACTGCTCGGCCAGGAGAAGGCGGACCCGCGCCTCGTCGAGAGCCGCCTCGGCCTCGATCACCGCCTGACCCGGCACCGTGGCGGGAAGGAACTTCTTCTGGGCGAGTGTCTGGGTCCGCAACTCGACCAGGGCCAGGGCCTGCTGGAACTCGGCCTTCGCCTTCCCGACCTCGACCGCATCGACCAGCGCGAGGAGGTCGCCCGCCTTCACGCGGTCGCCGACCTGGCGCTCCACCCGACGGACCACGCCCGGCACCCGCGCGGACAGCCGGGCGAGCCGCGTCGGGTCGTAGCCGATCTCGCCGGGGGCGGTGACGCCCTCGACGACCGGGGCGGTGCCGACCGGCTCGACCGTGATGCCCAGTCGGGCCACGACCTCCTCGGAGGCCAGTTGGACCCGTCGCTCGTGGAGCCGGCACTTCTTGCCGTTCGGGGCGCGCGGGGCGAACGCCAGCGCCCGGCGGGCGCGGTCCAGGTCGCCGGGGCTGAAACTCGCCGGGGCCGGGGTCTGGGCCACGGCCGGGTCGCAGAACGGGCAGTCGTGGACCCCGAACTCCTTGCACCACCCGGTGCGGGGCGGGCGGGGGAGCAAGTTTCGGTCGCACTCGACGCAACCCGACTCCCGAACGCCGTGTTCCGGGCACCAGTCGTCCGGGTCGTCCGCGCGCTCGCCCCGGAGGGCGGACGCTTTCGGCAGCTTCCAGCCACCCGCCTGCCCGGCGTAGACGACCCCGACCAGGCCCGCGACCGCGACCAGGGTCGGGACCAGCCGCCACAGCCGGCCGGCGGCGCGGCGGGTGCGGGACGGTGCCGTGGGGGCCACGGTCGTGGCGGTCGCGTGTCCGGGTTGTGCGTCGCTCATGGCGTGCCCTTCGTGTGTGGTCGGTACGGCGGTCAGCGGCCCGCGTCGGAC
>JAYUBA010001277.1:0-3448 GCA_043741075.1 Frigoriglobus sp. | reverse complement strand
ACTCGACGTGCAGCTTAAACTTCCCGTTGTACTTGTCCTTCGTGACGATGTCGATCCGTGGAAGCTCGACGACACGTTCAAGGCCGCGAAGGCGGACGACCTGAAGGACGCGGACGGCACCAAACCGCCCGATGGCGCGGTCGTCGTCCTCTTCGACGGCAAGGACTTCTCCAAGTGGGTCAAGCGCGACGGCAAGGGCGAGGTGAAGTGGACCCTCAAGGACGGCGTCATGGAGGGCGTGAAGGGCCACGGCGACATCGTCACGAAGGACAAGTACAACGGGAAGTTTAAGCTGCACGTCGAGTTCCGCGTGCCCTACGAGCCGGGCGGCGCGGGTCAGGGGCGCGGCAACTCCGGCGTGTACCTGCAAGGCCGTTACGAGGTACAAATCCTCGACAGCTACGGGCTGACCAGCGGCAAGAACGACTGCGGCGCGATCTACGGCGTCGCGGCCCCGAAGGTGAACGCGTGCAAGGCGCCGACGGTCTGGCAGAGCTACGACATCGAATTCACGTCGCCGAAAGTTGAAAATGGCAAGAAGACCGAACCCGCCCGCATGACGGTGTCTCATAACGGAATCAAGATCCACGACGATGTGGCCGTCACGAGCGACAACACGACCGCCGGCCTCGGCGGGGACATCGCCAAGCCCGGCCCGATCATGCTCCAGGACCACGGGCACCCGGTCCAGTTCCGAAACGTCTGGGTGCTTCTTTCCAAGTGACGAGTGACGCGTGATGCGTGATGAGTTGCGGACCGAAGCGGTTGATCCGATCCCCTCGACCCCGAGTACGGCACCCGAACATGATCTGACTCATCACACCGCACCCGTCACCGACGATTCTCATCCCGGCGGCAGTCGCGAACTCCTCAAGCTCGCGCTGCCGCTGATCCTCAGTCAGAGCTTTATGACGGTGCAGGTGTTCGTGGACACCGTGCTGCTGTCGTGGCACGACCCGCTCGAAATGGCCGCGTCGTTCCCCGCGGTCATGTGGTACTGGCTGTTCTTCGGCGTGCTGCAAGTCACCGCGGGCTACACCTCCACGTTCGTCGCGCAGTACACCGGGGCGGGTCGCGCGCACCGCGTCGGCCCGGCGGTGTGGCAGGGCACCTACTTCGCAGTAGTCGCGGGCGTGCTGTTCCTGCTGGTCGTGCCGCTCGCGCCTTACCTCATCGCGGTCGGCGGGCACACGCCGGAAATCCAGCGGCTCGAAACCATCTACCTGAAGTGCCTCGCGTTCGCGGCGCTGCCGATGCTCGTGATGGGCGCGGTGAACGGGTTCTTCTCCGGCCGCGGACAGACGTGGACCATCCTCGCGATCGAGGGGTTCGGCACCGCGGTCAACGTCGCGCTGGCGCTGGTGCTGATCTTCGGCCGGTGGGGGTTCCCGGAGATGGGCATCGCGGGCGCGGGCTGGGCCACGGTCGCCGGGTCGTGGGCGGCGGCGCTGCTCGCGCTGGGGCTGATGCTCCGCAAGAAGTACCGCGCGGCGTTCGGCACGCTCGCGGGGTGGCGGCCGGAGCGCGAGCTGTTCCGCCGGCTGATGACGTACGGCGGCCCGGCCGGGATGCAGGTGTTCCTCGACGTGCTCGTGTTCAACTTCTTCACCCAACTCGTCGGCCGCCTCGGGGACGCGGCGCTCGGCGCGACCACGCTCACCATCCGGCTGAACATGATTGCGTTCCTGCCGATGATGGGCCTCGGGCAAGCGATCTGCATACTGGTCGGCCAGCGGCTCGGCGCGAACCGGCCGGACCTCGCGGAGAAGAGCGTGTACACGGGCCTGAAGTGGTCGTTCGGGTACATGTGCGCCGTCGCGACGGTCTACGTCGCCGTCCCGACGCTACTGCTGGCGGTGTTCGAGGGCGACAAGGAGCCGGAGAAGTTCGCCGCGATCGCGGCCCTCGTCCCGAACCTGCTGCTGTGCGTCGCGGTGTTCTCCGTCGCGGACGCGATCAACCTGTCGTTCGCGTTCGCCCTCCGCGGTGCCGGCGACACGAAGTACGTGACGCTGCTCACCTTCGCGCTCGCGTGGCCGCTGATGGTGATCCCCACCGCGGTGACGGTGTACGCGGGCGGGAGCGTGTACTGGTGCTGGGTGTTCGCCACGCTGCACATCCTGGGCATGAGCGCGTGCTTCTGGTTCCGCTTCCGCAGCGGCAAGTGGAAGTCGATGCGGGTGATCGAAAGCGCCCCCGAGCGGGGGGCGTAAGCCCCCTGGGGGTGGCTTTGGATATAAACCCCTGATTTCGGACGAAACAGGGCCGAAAAGCCTTTGTATCGCCTGCCATTCTGACGTTTATGGGCAAAGCCCCTGTGGGTCGAGAATACACAGGGGGCTTACGCCCCCCGCTCAGCAGCCTCACTTCTTCGCCTTCAGCAGCTTCAGGTGCACGTCGGCCACGTCCCACATGTAGTGGCCGATCTTGTACTTCTCGGCCGCGGCGGTGACGTGCTCCAGGCACTTCTTCGCGTCGCCCTCGCTCTCGTAGTACAGCGCGACGTACAGGTTCGCGTAGAACCGCGCCTCCGTCAGCGCCTCGCCCTTCAGGTCCGCGGTCTCGGCGGCGTCGATCACGTCCTTCGGCTTCAACTTGCCGGCGAACAGTTGGAGCACCTGCTTCATCGGCACGCGGGCGTCGTCCTTGACCGGGATGAGGTCTTCGCGGGCCTTCTTGGGCGTGTTCGCGCGGGCGTTGCACAGGTAGTGCCACGCGGAGTTCTCCACGTCCTCCGGGTTCACCTTGCGGTGCAGTTCAAACTGATCCACGCCGTCTTTGAAGCGGCCCGCGTAGTAGAGCGCGATGCCGCGGCGCCAGTGCTCCGGCGCGTCCTTCGGGTTCGCCTTCAGGTACTCGTCGAAGTCCGCGACCGCCTCCTTGAAGTGGCCGAGCTTGAGCTGCGCGTCGCCGCGCTTGTCGTAGGCGGGCGCGGCCTTCGGCTCCAGCTTGATGACCTCCGTGAGCGCCTTCACCGCCTCCGCGTTCTGGCGGAGGGCGAGGTGCGCCGCCCCGGCCGCGTACGGGACCGCCGGGTTCTTCGGGTCCAGTTCCGCGGCCTTCTTCGCGAGGGTGAGCACCTCCTCGTACTTGCGCGCCTTCCCGGCCGCGGCGATGTCGTCGAGCAGTTTCGCCAACTCCTTGTCCGCCTTCTCGTCGGCGTTGGCACAGAGCGGGGGGCGTAAGCCCCCTGTGAGGCCGACCGCACCGGCAATCAGCGCCGCCAGAACGAACACGCGCATGGGGAACCTCGTAGGGGTCGCGTACCAGGGGTTTACACCCCTGGCGGCTTTGCCCATAAACGTCAGAATGGCAGGCGATTCAAAGGCTTTTCGGCCCTGTTTCGTCCGAAATCAGGGGTTTATATCCAAAGCCACCCCTGGCTACAAGACAGCCGCCCCATCCGGGGCTATGACAGAATTGTCTTCTTAGCCCCGGATGGGGCGGC
>JAYUBA010001276.1:0-3454 GCA_043741075.1 Frigoriglobus sp. | reverse complement strand
CATCACTTCACGTCCTGTCGGTTCGTACCGCCCCACCGATGACCTCACGACGCCCATGAGGTCGTTCACGGCTCATGGCGTGATGCGAGGCGAACGTGGAGCCGGCGGCGGGCGTAAGAACGTTGGCGGTCGGTTCCTTCAGGACCGGGTGCCTGGCTTCACGATCCCCTCGAGCGCCCTCCGGCGGCTCCCGCTCGATGCGTCATGCCGGGTGGCCGGCGGAAGGTGCCTTCGTTCCAGCCTGTCGGTTCGTGCCTCCCTCCACGATGCCCGTGAGGCCGTTCGCGCCGTCCTGAACGCCATGCTCGATACCCGTACACGGGCCGCCGCCGGGCACGACCATGTTCACGGACCTGGGTCGCTTGAGGAGGGCGCCAGGCTTTACGATGCCGGTGAGGTCGGTCTCGCCCTCCGTCGGCTCCCGTCGCGTGTCGCGAATGAGCCGGTCGAGGGCGATGGCGAACTCATCGAGTTCCGAGGGCCGGGGCGCTCCGACGTGCCTGCCTTCCGGCCGGACGGCGTGGCGGGCGGAGAGTCGGACTGCGACACCGTGCGCGCGTGGGCAGTCCCTCTCTTCCCTCATTCGCGGTATTTCCACGCCGCCTGTGCCGCCGGCCTCACGAGCTTGCCCCCGCGCTGATGACACCGTGGCAGGCCGCTTCCGCCGTGCGGGTCGCCGGTGACGGACCGGCTACGACGCGTGGGTTCACGGACGGGGAGGTGGCTCGAGTTGTCATGGGTGTCCGGTCGGCTCACCTTGCCCGCTCGTGGCGGCGGAGCGGCCGCGTTCTTGGTCTCGGTCCGCGGCAGGCGACGGGCGGTCGGGACACCCGGCGGTACGTCCGGCTTTGTAGCTCGTTCCGAGTGGCGCGGCGGGTTGCCACACTGCCGGATCAAGGCGTTTTGAGTAGGGCCCTACTCGAAACGTGGTCGGGCCACCCGCCTCGCGCCCTCGACCGCACCCCGCTGCCCGACACGGGCCGCCGGCTTTTTCGTTCAGTCGACCCGCTCGCGATTGGTACTCGATTTCCGGTTGGGGGGCTTGCGCTCCCGCGCGCGGTCTCGGATAATCCGGGTCGGGTCGATTGAGGTGGACGCGGGAGGAACTCGTGACCGCCGCGCACCCGGCAAGGAGCATGAGATGAGTTGCGAAATGGACGACGTGCAGCTGGTTCACGCGGACGCGCTCCGGCCGGAGGGGGAGTACGACGACCGCCCCCTCGAATGGTTCGTCGGGCGGGCGGTCAAGATGGCGTTCGCGTCAGCCGGCGGGACGACCGAGCACATGTGGGTCGAGGTGAAGGCCGTCGAGGGAGACCGCCTCGTCGGCGCGCTGGACAGCGAGCCGGTGGTGGTGCGCCACCTCCGGCGCGGGGACCGGGTCGAGTTGGGCCGGGGACAGGTCGAGGCGGTGTGCGGGCGTCGCGTGCGGAAGGTGTACCTGCGCGGCGAATACTTCGGGTGCCGGCACTGCCACAACCTCGCCTACGCGAGTAGCCAGGAGAGCGACAGTCGCGTGTACGCCGCCCTCCGCCCTCCGCCGCGGGGCGCACCTCCACGGGGTCGGTGACGTCAGCGGGATGTCCGTCGCGCAGCTCGGGTTCGCGCTCAAGGTGCTGACGGCCGGGCAGAAGCGCCTCGACCGGATCGGCAGGGGCCCCGACCGGATGGGCCGCAAGCGAACGTCGGGCGGTGGTTGAGTGTTGTTGAGTCGGGCACCGCATCCGTCCCCCGAGGATCGAACGATGACCACGCTCGCCAAGATCGAAGCCAACCGGCGGAACGCCCCACTCTCCACCGGACCGCGCACGGTCGATGCGCGAGTGCGCGTCGCCCGGAACGCGACCTCACACGGCATCTTCGCCGCCGTGCCCGTGTCGCCGGGCGGGAGCGCCGACGAATGGGAGGCCCACCGGGCCGGGACGGTCGCCTCACTCGTCCCGTTCGGGTTGCTGGGGGTCAACCTCGCCGAACGGGCCGCGCTGCTCCTGTGGCGCCTCCAGGGGCTGGCCCGGTACGAGGCCGAGGTGGTCGCGGCGGGATGGAGGATGTCGCCGTTCCCCCGCTCCCGCCGCCCAAGGACCCGGTGCCGGCGCTCGTCCCGCCGCCCCAACAACCGACCCGCGAGGGCCAACTCCGCGACACCCGCGCGGAACTGCGCACCGCCCGCCGGGAGCCGACCGAGGTCGTCGCGGCGCGGGAGCACATCACGGCGGACGCGGGGCCGGACGCGGCGGCCCCGTTCGCGGTGGCGGAGGGCATTCTGGAGGCCGCGCGGGGGCGCGCCGAAGCCGCGGAGAACCTGCGGTCCGATCCGCCCGCGACACCGGGGAACCCGTCGAACCGTTCGTCGGAGCGGTGGGGGCCGATGTGGGGGAGTGGGCCGAAGAACTGACGCGGACGGTCCGGCGGCTGGAACGCGCGGCGGTGGCGCGACTGATGGACGATCGCGTCAGGCGGGAGCAGGCCGCGCGGCTCCTCCCCGGCGACGGGCGGGACGAGCGGGACGAGCGGGTCGCCGAGTACGAGCGGCACCTGCACGGCCTGCTCGCGTCCACGCTGCACGAACGGGAGCGGTTCCAGGCCCGACGCGGGGGCGACACCGTCCCCCCGGCCGCCGTGGCCGGCGTAACCGTGACCGTGGGCGTCGGGCCGGAGTGACCCGGCCGGTGGGTTTGTTCTGGCGGATGCCCGGCGCCACTCGCGAAAGCGGGGTGCCACCTCCGGGCACGCCCGCGGTCCCGTTGATACGACCCGCTGCGAGTTCACTCCCGTTCCCGACCGTGACGCCAACCCGGCGAAGTCGCGTCGTCCACGAACGGCGCCAGGAAGTCGTCCCACCCGGGCGCCGCCCAGAACTCCCGGTCGCGGTGCTCGCCGCGCTCGGACGGCTCGAACGACCGGGCGTACACCCCGGCGGTGCTTGGACCGTTCGTTCCGGCGACCGCGAACACCGCCACGAACCGGTCACCCGCCGCTGCTAGCCCCTGGTAGTCGCCGAGGAAGTACCCGCCGTTCTCGTTGGTGGACTGCGGGGCCTTCTCCAGGTCGAACGACCGGGGCGTGAGCCGCACCTCGCCCCCCCAGTTGGCCGGGTTCGCCAGCCCGCCGGGCGCGTTGTGCCGGTCCCGCGGGTTCGCGAACAAGGCCCACGCGTCGGTCAGCAGGCCCGGGGCGGCCGTGTTGTTCCGCGTGTCGTAGTACGTCACCGCCACAACCCCGTCGTCGTTCACCCGCACCGACGGGTCGAACGCCTGGCGGTTGATGCCAGTGTGCACGCCTCTCTTCAGCGTGAGGAGAGTTGTTCAGCACCCGTATGCTGCTGCTGGTCAGGCCGGAACAGCTCAGTTCGGATTGACCGAACTGAGAACGTTTTGCCACCAGGCACGGTCGAACGCCTGTTTCGCGTCTCGGAACTCTTCCTTGTCGCTCAGGTTCTGGAACACGGTCGCGG
>JAYUBA010001275.1:0-3456 GCA_043741075.1 Frigoriglobus sp. | reverse complement strand
CTCTCCCGCAAGGGGAGAGGGCCAGAACCGAAGACCCGCGCACGAAAGCGCCCCGGTCGGGTTGCGACCGGGGCGGCTGTCGTCTTTCACTCCGCGTTCGCGGAGGTCAGTCGGCCAGCGGCACCTTGGCGTCGGTCTTGGAGCCGTCCGGCTTGACGGCGGCCTTGGCCGGGGCGGTCAGCGGGGCCATGATGTCGTCCACCGATTTGCCGCTCGCGGCCGGGGCGGCGGGCGCGTCGAGGGCGGCCGTCATCAGCTTCAGCTTCTCGCGCTCCACGTCCACCTTCGTCTTCAGCTTCCGCAGGTCCTCCTTGATCTTCGCGAGCCGGGTGTCGTCGGTCTGGTACTTGCTCTCCATCTGTTGGAGCTTGAGCATGGTCAGTTCGGCTTCCATCGCGTCCACGGCCGCGGCCAGTTCGCCCTTCTGGTTCTTAAGCGCCTCGAGCTGCTTCTCCAGCCCGTCTCGGACCCGCGTGCGGCTGGCGAGCAGCGCCTCGAACGAGTCGAGCGACTTCTGGTTCGCGGCGAACCGCTTCACGCCCTCTTCCAACTCGGCCTTCGCGGCATCGACGCTCAGGGTGCGGGTGCCGAACGTGACCTGCTCGTCCGCCTTCTTGATCGCGGTCGCGCGGCCGGTCAGCAGTTCCTTGTCCTTGCCCTGCTTTGCGGCCATCTCCTCGGTCTTCTCCTGAATCTGCCGCACCTCGACCCGCTCTTTGGCGAGTTGGTTGACGACGGTCATGATGTCCTTGTCGAGGAGCTTCAACTCGTTGCGGAGCCGGGCGATCTCCTTCTCCGGCGGGATGTTGTTCTCGGCGCGGTCGCGGGCCTCGCGGATCTCGGAGCGGATGTAGGACGCGATCTTGGTGCCGCCCAGCGCGGACACGGCCACGAACCCGATCACCCCCAGAACCACCATCTTCTTGAGCATCGCAGTGTACCTCTCTGGCTTACGGTAGAGGGCGGTTCGGCCGTCCCGAACACCGGGCTCCTGCCGCCGTAAGGGAGTATTCGCCGACCGGGCGGACACATTTTGCGAGAGCCGCGCGGATTTTCGTCGCGGGCGGCAGAATTGGCAGAATCGGATCGCGCCGCAAAGGGGCAACGACAAGACCACCAGTCAGTAACTGACTTGAGGTGAAGATGTTGCGCCCGAAGTGGCGCGCTGAAAACTGGAGCGGAGAGCTATGGAACCGTTTCCCGCTGCATCCAGTAACCGAAGAACGCTTCGGGCATCCAGTCGTCGGGCAGTTGGTCTTCAAACGCGGGCATCTCGCTCCAACTCCCGCTGGCGATCAACCGGTCCACCGCCTCGGCGTAGTCTCGTGCGATCTCGCGTCGATCCGCGTCGATCCGCGTCCCGCGGAACTTCATCGCCAGCCGTCCGAGATGCTCTTGAAGCACCAGGGGGGAGATCGAGTCCATCACCGGAACCTCCTCAGATGCAGTCGCCGAACCGGCGGCGCAACGAAGCAACCACTCCCGACAGCCCAAGAAACTCGTCCACCCGCCCGGTGAGCAAGGGTAGTCCCAAGCGCTCCAGCCAAGTGACGCAGTTGCAGTCGCCGTTCCCGTTTGGGAAGCCATACGAATACTGACTGTTGTTTCGCTCCTCGTCAAGTCGCCTCAGTAGTTCCAACAAGCGCGGTTCCGGGAGGATCACCTCGAAGGACCGGACGAAAAGCCCTCGCTTCCGTGCCGCGGAGAAGACGGCGGAGTCGTCGCGGACAGCACCAGGGAACGCGTCGCCGTTCCTCAACCCGTCCATGAGTCGCCAGAGCGGAAGGGAACCGCGACCGGGGTTAAAACCAAGGACGGTCGCGCCGTCGTCCACTGAAACGCCCGCGTGACCGGTGAGCAAGAGGCAATCGAGAGGGGTCGGCCCAGTGCCCCGACCGTGCCTTTCGTCGCCGAGAGCACGCAATACGGTACTCACGAACGCGCGGGATCGGTTGCCACCAAACGCGATGACTTCAATCGTTCGGCAAGCCGGTACCGGGTTGTTCATGAGCGATCCAGACGGAGCCAGAGAATTCAGTTCACTCCTGCGGCCATCACGGTTACTTGCCGTCCTTCGGTGCCGGCAGCAGCAACTCCGCGGCTTCCTTCACCCAACCGCTGTGCCAGTCGTGCTTGCGCGACGGGCCGTCGCAGTATTCGTGAAGCACCTTCAGCTTGTCCATCAGGTCGTGGGCCTGCTTGTGGTGGTCGCGGAAGTTGCCGTAGCCGAGCAGAACGAAGCGCGACTCCTTCGCGAACTTCGCGGCATTGGCTTCGAGTAGTTTGCTCACGCGGTAGCCGGCGAAGTTGTCCGCGGTGCCGAAGATGTCGCCGCTGCCGTACGCGCCGGGCTTCTCCATCATCAGCGGGGCGTCCCACGCGGCGGCCTTGCCGAACGTGTCCGGGTGGCGGACGAGCAGACTGAACGCGCCCCAACCCGATTTGCTGAACCCCAGCAGCAACCGGCCGCTGGCTTCCGCCTTCGCGGGGTACGTCTTCTCCACGAACGGCACGACCACCTTGAGGAAGTAGGTTTCCTGCCGCACGTCGGTCTTGGTCGGGTGGTCGGCGTACCACGGCAGGTGCGAGAACGTCGGGGCGACGAACACCGCCTTGAGCGCGTTGTGCAGGTCGAGTTTCTTGACCTCCTTCAGCCCGTCGCCGTACCGGCTCTCGGTCCCGGCTTCGACCGGTAGCACGTACACCACCGGGTACGTCTTCCCCTTCTCGTTCGGGTCCGGCAGCAGCACGCGAATCCGCGTCGTGCCGGCCTGGTACGGCGACTTCACCTCGTGAACGAGGAACCCGTCCTCCGTCTTCGCATCGGAAACGGTCGCGTCCTTGTCGTCGCACGCCGCGAACGCGAGAAGCACATAGAAGAGCGTGTGCATGGGTGAAGCTCCAGAACGTGTACGCGGGCGTACAATGCGACGGACGCACACGCGAGAACCGCCATGCCCGCCGCGCCAAAGTATACGCTCGCGCTCCGCGTGCCGGACGCCGACATCGACCGGCAGGGGCACGTGAACAACGTCGCGTTCGTGCGGTACATCCAGGACGTGGCCGTCGCGCACTGGGGGGCGATCGCCCCGGACGCGGTGCGGGCCGCGTTCACGTGGGTCGTGCGGCGGCACGAACTCGAGTACCTGCGCCCCGCGTTCCCCGGTGAAGAGCTATTGCTGCGGACGTGGGTCGGCGAACCGTCCGGCGCGACGTGGGAGCGGTTCACCGAAGTGTTGCGCGCCGGCGAGGACCGCCCGCTCGTGACGGCGCGCACGGTGTGGGTGCTGCTCGACGCGGCGAGCGGTCGGCCGCGACGCGTCGATCCGGCGCTGGTCGCCCGGTTCGCCGAAGGTTGAAGCCATCAGCTCCCGCTCGCGACTTCGACTACCGGTTCACGAACCGCGACGGGCGCGGCCGGGAGCCGGACCCGCACGCGGGTGCCGCGGCCGACCT
>JAYUBA010001274.1:0-3460 GCA_043741075.1 Frigoriglobus sp. | reverse complement strand
GGGGAGAGGTCGCGGCGCTTCGCCGCGGGTGAGGGGTCTTCTCTTCGTCACTCCTTGCCCAACACCAAATCGAGCGCCCAGCACCCGCGGACGTGCGTCGCGCTTGCATCCCGCAGGTGGGTGAGGATGTCGGCGCTGTCGCACCCGGCATCCTGGAGCGCGTCGGCGAGGATCGGCATCCCGCCGAACTCGCGCTCTTCGTAGATGCCCCGCGCCAGCAGAAGCACGTCGGACGTTCGCCACGCGGAATCGAGCGCCACCGTCCGGAACGGGTTGCCAAACACACAAGCCAGAATCTGCCGTGAACGTGATACGACTCGCTTCGCTACGTCCCGGCCTTCACGAGTTTCCAGGGCGTGTTGGAGGCATACCATTGCGACCCTCGCACCCTGCCAGGCCCACCTGTCCCCGGCACAACGAGCAACTCGGCTTGCCCACCCTCTATTGCTGTCGAGAGCCTCGGACTCGGCAAGATGGAGTTCGGCCTCAGTCGCCGTGTTGTCGGCGTGCCTCTCTGCCACTTCCACAACTCGACGGCTGCGCTCGTCACCGAGATAGGGCCACATAGCCCTTCCAATCGCGCAGGCGAAGAAGCGTGCCTTCCGCGGACTACTCTTGTCCTCAAGGAAGACGAGCATTAATCGTGCATCGTTGCAGATAAGCCATTCCTGTTCCGTCATCGTTCGCCGTCCTCAGTCAGTCCGCGAAGAGGAACTCGTTGGTGTTGAACAGCACGCGGCACAGGTTCGGCAAGCCGTGCTTGTCCGCGTAAGCGGCGAATAGCTTCGCTTCCTCCGCCGTTGGCGCGCGGCCCCATACCAGCCGGCACCCGAACTCGATCTGCTTCGCTCGATCCGCGGAGTACTTCTCCAGGCGCGCGGCCATCGCCTTCGCGTGGACCAGCACGAACTCGTTGTTCAACAGCGCGAGCGCCTGCGGGGCGGTGACGGACTCCGAGCGCTTCGGCGTGAGCGCGGAGGCGTCGGCGCCGTCGAGGCATTCGACGAGCGGGTCGGGCAGCGTGCGGAACACGAACCGATAGACACTTCTGCGGTGACCCTCCTTCCGGTCCCAGTCGAACTTGCCGTAGTCGATCATCGGCGTGACGTGGATGCCCGGCTTCAGGTTGAACTGCCGGTCCGACGGCCCAAACGCCGTGCGGTCGAGTCGGCCGCTCATCGCGAGGATCGCGTCGCGCACCTGCTCCGCGTCCAGCCGCGAGCGGTTCTGACGCCAGAGCAGTTTGTTGTCCTCGTCCGCCTTCACGCCCTCCGGCCGCGACGTGGAAGCCTGCTTGTAGGTCGCGCTCGTCACGATGAGCCGGTGCAACTTCTTCAGCGACTGATGCTCGCGAAGTTCGCTCGCGAGGAAGTCGAGCAACTCCGGGTGCGTCGGCGGCTGGCCCATCTTGCCGAAGTCGTTCGCGGTGCCGACCAAGCCCGTACCGAAGTGCCACTGCCACACGCGGTTCGCCATCACCCGCCACGTCAGTGGGTTGTTCGCGTCGGTGAGCCACGTCGCGAGCGCCGCGCGGCGGTCGCCCTCGGTGTGGCCCTTCGGAAGGTTGAACTCGCCCGGCAGTTTCGGCAGCAGCGACAGCGCGCCCGGTTCGACCGCGGCGCCCGGCTTGCGGATGTCGCCGCGCTTCAGCAGTCGCACGTCGCGCGGCGCGGCGGTGGGTTTGTGGCTGCCGTCGGCGGTGAAGTTCGGGCCAGCCGCGTACACCATCGACGGCACGGGCAAGGCCGCGAGTTCCGCACTCACTTGCTCCTTGAGCACATGCAGCGCCAGCTCGCGCGATTGCGGCTCGGTACGTTTGGCAGAAGGTGCGGCGAGAATCGTTCGCAGCGCGGCCGGCAGCACGCTGGCTTTCAGCGGCGGGGGCGCGTCCGTGATCGAGAGCCGGAAGCGGCCGATCAGGTGCCCGCCCCCGTGCAGTTGTTCGAGCGCGAACGTGAGTTCCGTTTCGCCGTCGCCGCCGACCGGCTCGGCCAACTCGAACACCGCCTCGTGCGGCTTGCCGACCTGCGGGTAAATGCCCCACGCGGTCCCCTTGTTGCCGTCGATCGCGTGCGCCGCGGTCCAGCCGGCCTGGTCGAAGTCCGCGGTCGCTGTGCGGACTTTCACCGCCTTTGGCTTCCCGCCGTCCGTAACGGTCGCGGTGAACTCGCTCAGGTGCAGGTTGCCGTTGTCGCACCGGCCCGGCCCGCGAAACGGCAGCGCCTCATCCGTGAGCAGTTCCAACCGCACCGCGGTCACGCGGCCCTTCACGCGAGCGGTCAGCGTGTAGGTGTCCTTCTCCGGGCGCGTGCCCTCGGAGCGGATGGAATCGTCCTTCTGCTTGGTAAGTGTCGAGCCGCCGGACGCGATCTTGGTGAACTCCGGCACCGTCCACGCGATCCCGGCCTCGGTGTTTCGGGCCTCCCACGCCGCGACCGCTTTCTTCAACTCCGGTGTGTCGGTCTTCACCGCCGGGTCGTTCTTCGCGATGCCCGCGAGCCGCGATTGCAGTCCCTTCCGCTTCTTGCTCGCACCCGCATCCGGCTCGAACGGCACCTCGCCGCGGCCGACGCCCGCGAACACCGCTTGCAGCCGGTAATACTCCTCCTGCGGGATCGGGTCGAACTTGTGATCGTGGCAGCGGGCGCACTGCACCGTTAAGCCCGCGAACGTGTTCATCACGGTGGTGACGATGTCGTCGCGGTCGAGGTAGCGGGCGATTTCGCGGTCGATGGTGTCTTCGCGGATGTCGCGCAGCGAGCTTTCGTCCCACGGCCCGGCCGCGAGGAAGCCGAGCGCGGGAACCAGCTTCGGCTCGTCGGGGAACAGCACGTCGGCCGCGACCTGTTCCTTCACGAAGCGCGAGTACGGCGTGTCGGCGTTGAACGCGCTGATGAGGTAGTCGCGGTACCGCCACGCGTTCGGCCGGACGCGGTCCTGGTCGTGCCCGTGCGTCTCCGCAAAGTGGACCGCGTCCATCCACAGCCGTGCGAACCGCTCGCCGTAAGCCGGCGACGCGAGCAGCGTATCGACCAGCTTCTCGTACGCGCTCGCGTCCTTGTCCGCAACGAAAGCATTCACTTCTTCCGGTGTCGGCGGCAGCCCGGTGAGGTCGAGTGTGACGCGGCGAATCAGTGTGCGCCGGTCTGCTTCCGGTGAGAGTGACAACCCCTTGTCACTGAGCTTCGCGAGAATGAAGTGATCGACGGGATTCGTGCGTTCCGGCGCCTTCGGCCGCGTGAGCGGCTCGAACGCCCACCACGTCTTCGGCTCCGCGCCGAGCGCGACGGCGGAAAGGGCGAGCAGAACGGCGGCGGAGAAGAGCCGCATGGCGACCTCCGGGCGAACGGTCGGGCACACGGATGCGCACAGGGCTTCCGCCCTGTGCTACGGACGACGGCCCCATCCGGGGCGAAGACAAAAACCAATCGCCCTCTTCTCTTCGCCCCGGATGGGGCCG
>JAYUBA010001273.1:0-3460 GCA_043741075.1 Frigoriglobus sp. | reverse complement strand
CCAACCCGCGCTCCTCCCTCATGATACAGACGGGCGTGTCGCGCGAAGCGACCCTGCCGGTTGAATCGACCCTGCGGCCTGGGCAATTCGGCGGGGATGGGGAAAACGGCTGGCGTGGCGCGCCCGTCCCGCGATACACCTAATCCTACCGCCTCGTTCCGGCCCCCGGAGGTTCACCCCATGCTCCGCCACGCGCTGCCGCGTGCCGTCGCCGCGCTCGCCCTGTTCGGGCTGATCGCCGCTGCCGCCGGCCCACTCGCGGCACAACCGGCCGCGAACAAGAAGGTTCTCACCTTCGCGGATTACGACATCTGGCGCACGGCCAGTGGCGTCGCGCTGTCGCGGGACGGAACGCACGTCGCGTACCTCGTCGGCTCCGATGCCACCGGCGGCGAAGCGGTGGTGCGGCACGTCGCCAGCGGGAAGGAGTTCCGCTTCGCGCGCGGCACCCCGGTTGTCACCAAGGACGGGAAGGTCGTGTACGGCACCCCGACGTTCACCCCGGACGGCAAGCGCGTGCTGCTGCCGCTCACGCCCACGAAAGCGGAACTGGAGAAGGCGAAGGCCGACAAGCTGAAGCTCGACGAGTACCCGAAGGCGGCGCTCGCGGTCGTCGATCTCGCGAGCGGGACGGAGTTGGACCGCATCACGGGCTTCACCTCGTTCCAGGTGGCGGGCGAAGGCGCGGGCTTCGTGATCTACCGGAAGGGCGTGCTGCCGGACACGGACAAAAGTGACCCGAAGGCGCCGCCCGCCAAGGGCACCGGCAAGGGGGGCAAGGGCGGGGGCCAGCCGGGAGGCACCACCCCGCCGGCAAAGACCACCGGCACCGACCTGTACGTCCGCGACCTCACCAGCACCGTCGCCCGCACCATCGCGGACGTGACCGAGTTCAGCCTGTCGAACGACGACAAGACGCTCGTGTACATGGTCTCCGGGAAGGCAGAGGAGAAGAACGGCGTGTACGCGCTGAACCCGCGGTTCGGCACGGCCGCGGCGCCGCTGAAGGCCGGGCCGGGGCGATACAGCGGGCTGACGTGGGACGAGAAGCAGGCGCGGCTCGCGTTCTTCTACGACGACAGCGCAGTGCCGTCGGACACGGTCGCGCCGCCGCCGCGCCCCGCCGGCACGCCGCCCGGAACGGTGGTCGCGCCGCCCGCCGGCCCGGCCGTGCCGCCGCGGTGGCGGGTGTTCGTGTGGGACCGGTTCGCGAAGGCCGCGTCGGTGCCGGCCGCGCGCATCCCGATCGGCACGGCCGGGGCCGGGTTCGGCGCGCTCGTCGCCCCGGCGGTCGCGGCCAACGCACCGGCGCCCGCCCCTTCCCCGCTCGCCGAGGTATTCGGCCCGGACACGCCCGGCATGAAGAAGGCGTGGGCGCTCAGCGCCAACAACCTCAGCTTCTCGCTCGACGGCACCAAGCTGTACGTTTCGACCGCCCCAGAGCGCGCGCCGCAACCGGTCGGCCCGTTCGCACCCGAAGACATTCAACTCGACATCTGGCACTGGAAGGACGGGGCCATTCAGCCGATGCAGAAGGTCCGCGCCGCGGCCGACCGGAGCCGCACCTATGGCGCGGTCGTGCTACTCGACACGAAGCAGTTTCGCCAGCTCTCGGACGACGCGATCAGCGTGCAACAACCCGGCACGGGCGATTGGGCCGTGGGCACCGACGACCGCAAGTACCGGCACATGACCGGCTACGCCTCACCGGTGCCGAACGACCTTTCGCTCGTGAACGTCCGCACCGGCGCGACGCTGCCGCTCGCGACTGCCGCCACCTTCGCGCTCAGCATGTCCCCGAGCGCGAAGCACCTCATCGGCTTCGACGGCAAGGACTGGCACACCGTCTCCGTGCCCGACGGCAAGAAGGCGAACCTGACCGCGAAGCTCCCGGTGAAGTTCTTCAACGAGGACCACGACACGCCGGACGACGCCCCGTCCTACGGCGGCGCGCAGTGGACCCCCGACGGCAAGGCCGTGCTGGTCAGCGACCGGTTCGACATCTGGAAGCTGGCGGCCGACGGCTCCGGTGCCGAGAACCTGACGAGGACCGGACGCACGCAGGGAATTCGTTTCACGCTGCTGCGCCCGCGCAGCCCGGACGACCGCACGCCGGTCGCGCGCACCATCGACGTGACGAAGCCGCTGTTGCTCGGCGCGCACAACCTCGCCACGCACGACACCGGCTTCTACCGCCTGGAACCGGGCGCCGCGCCGAAGATGCTGCTCATGGGCGCCCGCTCCTACGGCGCGCCCACGAAGGCGAAGGACGCCGACGTGTACCTGCTCACCGTGCAGACGTTCGCACAGTACCCGGACTACTACATCACCGCGCCGGACTTCCACGAGCTGAAGCGGGTCACCGACATCAACCCGAAGGTGAAGGAGTACAACTGGGGCAAGGCGGAACTGGTCAGCTATACCAGCACCGACGGCGACAAGCTGTCGGGCGTCCTCATCAAGCCGGAGAACTTCGACCCGGCGAAGAAGTACCCGATGGTAGTGTACATCTACGAGCGACTGTCGGACAACGTGTACCAGTTCCGCGTGCCGAACGTGACGCGGGGGCAGGTCATCAACCCGACGTTCTACGCGAGCAACGGCTACCTCGTGCTGATGCCCGACATCGCGTACAAGATCGGTTACCCCGGCGCGAGCGCGATCAAGTGCGTGCTCCCGGCGATCCAAGCGGTGGTGGATAAGGGGTACGTGAACGAGAAGGCGATCGGCATCAACGGCCAGTCGTGGGGCGGGTACCAGATCGCGTACATGGTGACGCAGACGAACCGGTTCAAGGCGGCGGTGGCCGGCGCCCCGGTGTCGAACATGGTGAGCGCGTACGACGGCATCCGCTGGGGCACCGGCCTGCCGCGGCAGTTCCAGTACGAGAAGACGCAGAGCCGCATCGGCGCGACCCTGTGGGAGGCACCGCTGAAGTTCATCGAGAACTCGCCGGTGTTCATGGCGGACCGCGTGCAGACGCCGCTGTTGATGATCCACAACGACCAGGACGACGCGGTGCCGTGGTACCAGGGCATCGAGTACTTTCTGGCGCTGCGGCGGCTGGGCAAGGAGGTGTACCTGCTGAACTACAACGGCGAGCCGCACAACCTGGCGAAGCGGGCCGCGGCGCGCGATTTCTCCGTGCGGATGTTCCAGTTCTTCGAGTACCACTTGAGGGACAAGCCGGCCCCGGGGTGGATGGAGAAGGGCGTGCCGTTCCTCGACCGCGAGAAGGAACAGGAGCAGATGAAGAAGGTGCTCGGCCCGGGGAAGTGAATTCTATTTCTTCAGCCTGAAGGGCTGAGATTCCTCAGCCCAGGGCAACGCCCTGGGTGCGGGGCCGGGGCGAACCGCGAACCCGAACCCCGCGCGATCGCGTTCCCAGGGCGCGAACCGCGAACCCGAACCCCGCGCGATCGCGTTCCGGCGCGAACCGCGAACCCGAACCCCGCGCGAT
>JAYUBA010001272.1:0-3463 GCA_043741075.1 Frigoriglobus sp. | reverse complement strand
CTCTCTGACCTCCCCCCTTGAGGGGGAGGTCGGAACGCGCTTCGCGTTCCGGGTGGGGGGTAACGTCGCCCCACCGCGTAGCTCTACCCCCCACCCGTCGGCGAAGCGCCGCCGACCTCCCCCTCAAGGGGGGAGGTCAAAGACAAGGGCCATGACGCCGGCACGAACCGCGCCACCCGTTGTAGGCCGCACGTCCGCCGCGCCGCGGGCGCGCACGGCGGCGGATCGCTTCGCCCCGCCCCCGCCTTCGGCCGAAGGATGGTGAAGTTGGGGAAGCGGTAACGCACGGAGGGCGGAGCGATGCGGAAGGTCGTTGCAGTGGTGGCGCTGGCTCTGATGGCCGGCGCGGGGAGTTCGCAGCCGGCTCGGGCCGCCGACGGGAATACGTTCGCGGGCGTCACGATGTTCCCGCCCGCCCCCGGACCCACGGTGCGAACCGCGACCATCAACCCCCGGACCGGGGCACCGACCTCGGCCGTCACGCGGTTGCAACCGGTGATCGGTTCGGTCCAGCGGACGAGTCACTTCAGCAACCCGTTCACGCACAGGGCGAAGTACAGCGGCGTGACCTACAACCCGGTACACGGCACCTTCGGCACGCAGAAGTTCAAGCGCTGATGCCGCCTAACGCATCCCGGCCGCGCGCCGGACCGGCGCGCGGTCGCTCCGTTCCGCGGCCTCGCGCACGTCCGCCGGGCACGTCCGCTCGTACAGCGCGCGGCACATGATCGCGGTGCCGAGGTTCGCGTCCGGTTCCGCTTCGCCCAGCGCGTAGGCCGCGCGGCACTCGTCCGCGGCAAGCCGCTCGCGCTCCTCGCACCAGTCGCGGAACGCGGCCCACCGCCAGTGCCGCGCCGGGCGCTCCGGGTGCGCGGCGGCGAACCGCGCGAAGTCCGCGGCGCTCTCGCCGGTGACGACGCCGGACGCGAACCACGCTCGCGGGAACAGCGGGGGCATGCGCTAACTCACGTGCGAATCGCGACCGGGCAGCGGGTACACCTCCATCATGCCGTACGCGGTGTCCGACATGCCGAGCGCGCGGTAGGTCGCCTGGGCGCGGGCGTTCTCCGTCTCGAAGTAGAGCCGCAGGCCGATGACGGACGGGTCGGCCGCGGCCCGTTGCGCGATCGCGCGGTACAGCGCGCGGAACACGCCCTCGCGGCGCGCGATTTCGGCCACGTACACGCTCTGAATCCACCAGAACCAGCCGTTCCGCCAGTCGCTCCACTCGTAGGTAATCATCATCTGGCCGACCACTTCGCCGCCGCGCTCGGCGACGGTGTAGAACCCGCGGGCCGGGTCGGCGAGCACCGCCCCCACGCCGGCCGCGAGCGCTGCCGGGTCGAGCCGCTTGTGCTCCGTCTCCCACGCGATGGCCGCGTTGAACGCCACCAGCACCGGTGCGTCGGCCGGCGTCGCCCGGCGGATGGTCAGGGTCATGTCGGTCGCTCCTCGGCGGTCGGGCCGTGTCCTTCCCGTTTCGGCATGGTACGCTAAGACAAGCCCGACACCAGGGGCGAACGACATGGACCTGAAGGCGTACATCCGCGACGTGCCGGACTTCCCCAAGCCGGGCGTGCTGTTCAAGGACATCATGCCGCTGCTCGCGCACCCGCCGGCGTTCGCGTTCGCGGTGGACGCGCTGTGCGCGCATTACGCCGCGGGCGCGGTGGACGTGATCGCCGCGGCCGAGGCGCGGGGGTTCCTGTTCGCCGCGCCGATGGCGATTCAGATGAAGACGCCACTGGTCCCGCTCCGCAAGCCGGGCAAGCTGCCGGGCGCGACCCGGAGCTTCAAGTACGAACTCGAGTACGGGTCGGCCGAACTGCACGTCCACGAGCACGCGATCGCCCCCGGCGCGCGGGTGCTGCTGGTGGACGACGTGCTGGCGACCGGCGGCACGATGGCCGCGGCGTGCGAGCTGATCGAGCGGTCCGGCGGGGTCGTGGTCGGGTGCGCGTTCCTGATCGAACTGTCGTTCCTCAACGGCCGCGCCCCGCTCCCCGGCCGCGACCTGTTCACCCTCCTGACCTACTGACCGCACACCTCCGAGGTTTCACCCATGTCCGGCTACCCCGACGACCGCGAGTACAACCGCGACGACGACCGCGACGGCCGCGACCGGGACCGCGGGAACCCCGACCGCGCCGCGCGGGCCGCGACGGCCGCGCCCGGCACGTTCCTCATCCTCAACGGGCTGTTCGGGCTGGTGTGCGTCGCGGGCCTGTCCGTCCCGATGGTGTTCCAGCCCGAACTGCTCATCAAAGTGTTGCGGGACGCGATCGCCCAGCAGCCGAACGGGCCGGAGCGACGGGACGCGGAGCAGAAGGTGGACGACGCGGAGAAGGAGATGCAGCAGAACCGCGTCGCCGGGCAAATCCAGAACGCGATCCAACTCGGCGTCCTCGGGATCGGTAACCTGCTCGCGGTCCTGGCCGGGTTCGCGATGCGGGGGCTGGGGAGTTACGGGCTGAGTGTGACCGGGGCCGTGGTGTCGATCATTCCCATCTTGACCGGGTGCTGCTGCACCGGCTTCCCGTTCGGCGTCTGGGCGCTGGTCGTGCTGATGCGGCCCGAGGTGAAGGCCGGGTTCGCCGCCCGCCGCCGCGCGTCGCAATCCCCGGACGCGTACTGACACCGGGGGCGACCGATGGCGACGGTGACGTGCCCGGCGTGCGGGCGGGCGCTGGAAGTGGAGGCCGCGTACCGCGACTGGACGGTGCGGTGCCCGCACTGCGACGGCGAGTTCGTGCCCGACGAGGTGTCCGGCGCGCCCCCGGCCGAAGCGCGGCCCCGCCGCCGCCCGCGCGACGACGACGACGATGACGACGACGATGAGGACGACGAAAATCCGGACCGCGGGGCCGCGCGCGAGGAGGCGCGGCACGTCGTGTCCGCGCCGGCCGCGTGGCTGGAGGTGTGCGGCTGGTTCAGCGCGCTGGCGTCGCTGGGCGTCACCGCGGTGTGCCTGGTGATGGCGGCCGAGGTGGCGAACAACCCGCAGGCGAACCAGAACGACGAACCGGCCGCCATGCTGGTGTTCATCGGGTGCTGCGCGGGCGTGCTCGGGGTTCCCTACGGGGTGGCGATGGCGGTCGGCGCGCGGAATATGCGGAACCTGAGCAACCGCGGGTGGGCGATGACCGGGGCGATCCTGGGCGTGGCCTCGTTCTCGGTGTTCGGGGTGTTCGGGCTGTTCCAGACCGGGTTCGGCGCGTGGGCGCTCATCGCGCTCGACAAGCCGGTGGTGCGGGAAGCGTTCGGGCTGCCGGCGCGCCGGGACTCCCGCCGCCGCTCGCGCCGCGACCGGGACGACTGATACCAGGTTTCGCAGAAGCATAACCGAGGCGCTCGGCCCCTTTGACCCCCTCCCTTGAGGGGGCATTGGTATCTACACCCTGTTGGTGAGCTGGTACAACCCTTCGCATGGCCCATCGAGCCAGGAACTGCCCGCTGAACTTCG
>JAYUBA010001271.1:0-3463 GCA_043741075.1 Frigoriglobus sp. | reverse complement strand
CTCGCCGACGCTCGCGGTGCCGACGCCGCAGGGAGGGACGTGGAGCGCAGCGACACGCCTCTTGCTCCCCCTCCCTTCTTAGGGGAGGGGGCCGGGGGGAGAGGTCTCTTCGCGGCTCGCGACGCCTACCTCGCGCGCGTCGAACCGTGGGCGTCCGAGCGCACGCGGCGGATGGCCCGGCACGAGAAGCACCCCGTTTACGACTTCCTCTTCGAATACTACTCGTTCCGCCCCGCGCACCTCCTGCGGTGGACGCCCGGCTTCGGCGTGATCCTCGAAGGCGCGACCCGCGCCGACATCGCGTGGAGCGAGTTCGTGGAAGTCGATGGCGGGCTGACGCTCCCGGCGGGCGCGTTCCCGGAACACCGCCTCTCGTACCTAGGGTGGGCGGTCCCGTACCTCGAAGCGGTACACGCGCGGGAGCCGTCGTTCGCGTGCCTGGGGCTGCACGAGTGGGCGATGGTGTACCGCGACCCGAACGTGCGACACCCTTACGTTCCCTTGCGGTTGAGCCGCGAGGAAACGGATGCGGTGGTCGATTCGCAACCGCTCCGCTGCACCCACTACGACGCGTTCCGCTTCTTCACGCCGGCCGCGGTGCCGCTGAACCGGTATCCACTGACGCGCGCCGCGACCGCCGACCACGACCAACCCGGTTGCATCCACGCGAACATGGACCTGTACCGGTTCGCGTACAAGATCGCCCCGTTCTGCCCGTCGGACGTGGTCGCGGACGCGTTCGACGTGGCCCGCGCGGCGCGCGAAGTGGACATGCGGGCCAGCCCGTACGACCTGAGCGCCTACGGCTTCGCGCCGGTGAAGATCGAGACGCGTACCGGCCGCGAGGAGTACGTCGAACTGCAGCGCGACCTCGCCGCCCGCGCCCGACCCGTGCGCGAGCGTGTTCTCGACGTGTACCGGCGGTTGCTCGCGGCGGGAATCGGCGGATAGCCCCTTCCGCCGAATCGGTACGGCGTGCATAATCGGCCGTGCCCGATTCGCGCCCGTCCCCTCATCCGGAGGTTCGCACCATGCGTAAGTTCGTCGCGTTCGCGCTGCTCGCCGCGGCCGTCACCGGCCTGGCCGCCGCCGAGGACAAGAAGGACAAGGACCCGGAGATCGTCGTCGTCTTCGTCCCGACGCACGAGAAGGTCGTCTCCGCCATGCTGAAACTGGCGGAGGTGAAGGAGGGCGAGACGGTGTACGACCTCGGCTGCGGCGACGGCCGGATCGTCATCACCGCGGTGAAGGACTTCAAGGCCAAGCGCGGCCTCGGCATCGACTTCAACCCGGAGCGGCTACAGGACTGCGAGAAGCGGATGAAGGACGAAAAGCTGACCGCCGAGCAGGTCAAGAAGCTCACGTTCAAGAAGGGCGACGTGCTGAAGATGACCCCCGACGACTTCAAAGGCGTGGATGTGGTCACGCTGTACCTCTATCCGGAGGTGAACCTGCGGTTGAAGCCGGTCCTCCTGAAGGGTCTGAAACCGGGCGCCCGGATCGTCTCCCACGACTTCGACATGGGCGACTGGAAGGAGGACAAGAAGGAGGAAGTGGCGGCCGACCGCACGCACAAGGTTTACCTGTGGACGATCAAGGAGAAGAAGTAACACACCTCGCCGACCAAGCCCACGGACGGCCGTCCGTGGGCTTTTCGCGCGCTGTTCCTATCAGTAACAGTCGCCCACATCGAGACGCCGCCATGCCGACCAACACCTACGACGCGATCATCATCGGGGCCGGGCACAACGGGCTGGTCACCGCCGCGTACCTCGCGCGCGGGGGGTACAAGGTGCTGGTGCTGGAGCGCCGCGAGATCGTCGGCGGGTGCTGCATCACCGAGGAACTCTGGCCCGGCTTCAAGGTGTCCACCGCGGCCTACGTGAACAGCCTGCTGCGGCCCGAAATCATCCGCGATCTGGAGCTGAAGAAGTACGGGTTCGAGATGCTCCCGCGCAGCCCGTCGTCGTTCACCCCGTTCCCGGACGGCCGCTACCTGATGATGGGGCCGGACAAGGAGATGACCCGCAAGGAGATCGCCAAGTTCTCCACGAAGGACGCGGAGGCGTACCCGAAGTACGAGGACATGCTGACGCGGGTCGCGGACTTCCTCGAACCGATGCTGACGCAGACCCCGCCCGACCCGTTCGGCGGCCTCGGCTCGCTGTGGAAGCTCGGCAAGCTCGGCATGGGCTTCCGCAAGCTCGGCCGCACCACCGCGACCGAAGCCGTCGAGATTCTGACCGGGGCCGCGCGGCCGATCCTCGACCGCTGGTTCGAGTCGGAGGAACTGAAGGCCACCATCGCGACGGACGCGGTAATCGGCGCGTTCGCGCCGCCGTCGCACCCCGGCACGGCCTACGTGCTGTTCCACCACGTCATGGGCGAGTGCAACGGCGTTCGCGGCGTGTGGGGCTACGTCCGCGGCGGCATGGGCACCATCTCCAACAGCATCGCCGAAGCGGCGAAGAGCAAGGGCGCGGAGATCCGCACGAACGCGGACGTGGGCAAGATTCTGGTGAAAGACGGCCGCGTGGTCGGCGTCGCGCTGAAGGACGGCACCGAGTTCCGCGCGAAGCGGGTCGCCTCCGGGGCCGACGCGAACGTCACCTTCCTGAAGCTGATGGACGCGGCCGACCTGCCGCCGGAGTTCGTCGCGCAGGTGAAGAAGATCGACTACTCGTCGGCCACGGTGAAGATCAACGTCGCCCTCGACCGCCCGCCGAACTGGACGGCGCTCCCGTCGGACGGGAAGGTGGGTCCGCAGCACCACGGCACGATGCACATCTGCCCGGACCAGGATTACATCGAGCGGGCATACGACGACGCGAAGTACGGCAATTGGTCGCGGAATCCAATGCTGGAATGCACGATGGCGACCGCGCTGGACAGCACGCTCGCCCCGGAGGGGAAGCACATCCTGAGCATGTTCGTGCAGTACGCGCCGTACACGCTGAAGGGCACGACCTGGGAGGCGGAGAAGGATCCGTTCGCGGACCGCTGTTTCGACATCCTGGAGGAGTACGCGCCGGGGTTCAAGGCGAGCGTGTTGCACCGGCTGGTGATTTCGCCGCCGGACATGGAGAGGATGTGGGGCATCACGGGCGGGAACATCATGCAGGGGTCGATGAGCCTGTCGAGCATGTTCAGCTTCCGGCCGGTGGCGGGGTACGCGAACTACCGCACGCCGGTGAAGGGGCTGTACATGTGCGGGGCCGCGGCGCACCCCGGCGGCGGGGTGATGGGCGCGTGCGGCCTGAACGCCGCCCGCGAGATGCTGAGGGACGGGTGAGGCGGCGAATAGAAATGAGCCGCAGATGACGCCGAAGGACGCAGATCAAGACAGAAGAATTGAGTGAATTTCTGAGACTTCTCGCTGGACGCGACAACTTCAGACGGCCTGTTTACCGGGTGATAGTGCGTGCGGCTTCCGAGATCGTGCGTCAGCGCCTTGTTCTTGGGT